>CAYNCU010000051.1:0-5051 GCA_964395765.1 uncultured Roseivirgaceae bacterium
TTTCTCCGGCCTGCGGGACTTTCCGGCGAACAATCATAAAAAATATATTCACCTGATTTTTTGTCCTGACCCACAACATCCGGTTCCCCGCCTGTATTTTCCATTTCGCGGAGCGACCAGAGCTTTTCCTCATTGGCTTCCAGTCTTTTTAAAACCTTGAACCAGGTGAAGTCCTTATGGCGTTCCCTGTTTTTTTCAAACCGGGCCTTCAATGTTCCGAGCAGGTCGGCCTTTTCTTCGGATGACAATTTTCTTTTCATTCCGCTTTTTTATTGAGCTACAGAATTGATTTTTGGGACGATAGGTTTAAGGACAAATCTGCCCCATGCAATAAAAATACAAAAGGCAGCTACTACAAGCCAATAAATCAATTGACCGGCGGTCCCTTTTCCGGAATATAAGTGCACACAGCAAAAGACCACCATTTCTATAGTTATAAAGGTAGCGGCAATGGGGGGGAGCATGCCCAGGCGTTTACTGAATGCAGGAATTACAAAGAATAAGCTGCATATCAGTTCAAGGATGCTCATCGAGAACCAAACGCTCGCGGGAATTGCTTCCAGGGAGGGTACGGACTGCGCCGGGTTAGAAAATTTCCACAATGCCCCCGCAAGGGTATGTAGTGCCAGAAGGACCTGAATAATCCATAAAACAATGTTCATGATTTTTAACTTTTAGATGTTCAATCATTTTGATCAGGCCTGTTCGATGTGGATCAGGTTGCCAACCGGGTCCTGAAAATTAAACCACTTGACACCAGATCCCGGGCCATGCAGGTCGTCACCGATTTTGCTGACTTTGACTCCCTTGTCGCTCAACTCCTTATGAGCCGCTGAAATATCTGAAGTTGCGAACCAAAGTGTCAATGCACCGGGCTTCACATTCTGATGGAATGTTGTTAGCGTGATGGTAACGCCGCCTTCAGGAAGGGCTAGCGCCACCCACCAGTGATCATCATCCTGTCGGTAATCCTGAGTGACCTTCAGGCCGAGTTGATTGGCATAAAACATTTTCGCCTTTGGCATATCGCTGACAGCCACGGCGAGCATCATAAGTTTGTTAATTGTAGTCATAAATTGTTTTCTATTATTATGTTAACTTTTTATTTGTATTTTCTTTTAAGCCTTTTTGGCTTTGTTCAGCGCCACTGCATTACGCACCAGTGCTTTCAGGGCTGTCTCATCCGGGGTGTCATCTTCAAAGAAATCGATGGCGCGTACTGAATTACTTTCCAGACGTGTATTGAAGAGCTTCTTCGGGTCCTTCATGAATGCGCCTTTAGGGAAGGTAAGCCTGACGGCTTTCTTAAGCGTATCGGCAACACAAATTATTCCATTTTGCGACCAGACCGGTACGCCTGAAGGTTTGGAAGGTTTTTTCCATTTTACTTCTTCGACAATATCGGGGTCGGCTTTTCTGATCAAAGCGCGCAATTGTGATAATTTTTTGCCTCGCCAGTCACCCGGCTCTCTGATGATATCGTCAATTTGCTGAGCGGGTGATTTCTCTTTCAGAGAAGGATGCGTAGTTGCTTTCATATAGTTTATAATTGAAGTTGCTGATAAAACTCATTGATTAACAAAATTAATTTTCCTGCTTAAAGGCCTGAAATACCAAGATATCGCGGTAAGGCCAAGGAGAAGTAATGCGGGAAAATTGGCCCCGGCCGAATCGCCCATGGCGATATGTGAAAAAATAGCCCCCGCCAGGAGGAAGAAAAATCCTGCGTATGCCCATTCCTTGAGTAAGGGAAATTTTGGAATGAGCAGGGCAATAGTTCCTAGTATTTTCCATGTTCCTATAACAGTCAGAAAGTATACCGGATATCCCAAATGTTTAATGCCCCATACTCCCGGAGGCGCGATCGCACCCACTGCAACCTGCTTAGTCAGCTGCACGAGTCCGGTGGCAGTCATCCCTAACGCCAGCCACACCGTGGCAATCCAATAAATAATTTTATCTCTTTTTTTCATATGATACTGTTTTTCATATGCTATACCGGGATTCGGATGGATAAACAATTTTATTGAACGGCGTACTTCAGTTTACCTTTTTAATTTGCTTACTATTTCCTGCAACCGGTTATGGGCCATGTTAATTCCGTAGGAAAAAGGCAGCTTCAACACCTGGTCTCTTTGTTCCACGGATTCGTAGATTACATGCATTTCGAGTTTACTGTTATTTTCACCCAGGGCTTTGAATTCGTAAACTTCAAGCTGCACGCCAAACGGGGTATTTTCCATTTCAAATGTACGGATCATTTTATGCTCCGGAACAAGATCATGGATGGTACCGTTGAACCGTATTTTATTTCCTTTGGCATCGGTAGTTTCAAACCGGTAACTGCCATGTTTTTTGCTTTCCAGTTTCAGCACTTTTTGCCCCAACCATTTTTCCATGATACCGGGCTCGGCAAAGGCTTTGAAAAGCAATTCCACCGGCAGTTCAAATTCCCTGGTAATCCGTAAATCCTGTTTACCTTCTTCGGCATGGATTTTTGTTTTTCGTTCCATGTTATTTGCTTTTATATTTTTTCATGATGGATTCCAGCTTGTTAAACCGTTCGTCCCACATTTTGCGGAAGGGTTCGATAAAGTCGTCTACTTCTTTCATTTTTTTAGCGTTGATCTGGTAATAAATTTCACGCCCGTTTTGTTCCTGTTTCAGTAATTCACACTCAGTAAGAATTTGCAAGTGTTTCGAAACGGTAGGCCTTGCCGTGTTGAAATTGGCGGCAATCGCCCCGGCGGTCATGGATTGGGAGACCACGAGCAGGAGGATGGCCCTCCGTGTCGGGTCGGCGATAGCCTGGAATACATCTCTTCTAAGGTTCATTGTGTAGCTATTTGACTACAAATATATATGTAGCTATTTAACTACACAAATATTTACAGATTTTTTTACAAGCAGGAGTTAAAATTGGATAAAATAAATCAGATCGTGGCGTGATTTTGCTGTCAGGGGTGACCTTCCCGGCATTCACTTACTATACGGGCCTCGAAGAAATCAGGAAATAGCAATGTGGATTCCGAAGTAGACAAAACAAGGCATTGGCTTTAGCATACACATGTTAGCAGCAGGCATTTTTTAAGCGTTTCATTTATTATTTCGATCCCTCACCGATAATTAATATTAATCTATTCACTGGGCTCCCACAATTCGATTTTATTTCCTTCAATGTCTAAAATATGAATAAATTTTCCATACTCGTAGGTTTCGATTTTATCTAAAATAGTCACGTTATCCTTTCTTAATTCTTCAACCAGGGCTTCTAAATTCTCTACCCTATAATTGATCATGAAGTCTTTTGTTGAAGGCTCAAAATATTTTGTTTTTTCCGGGAATGGATTCCACTGGGTAAGTCCCTTTTTCGTGCTGTCATCCATTTGTCGCCATTCAAAGCTTGTTCCATAAGGGCTTGTGTCAAACCCCAGGTGTATTTTATACCATTCGTTAATTGCTTTTGGATCTTTGCATTTGAAGAAAATGCCTCCAATCCCTGTTACTTTTTTCATTTCCGATTTTTTTTTAGTTGTATTGGTTAAAATTGAATTGAAGGTGAAACCAAAACCGAATGATGTCACAAGGGCTAAAATAAATAATTTCTTTTTTGTCATTAGTCAATATTTTATTGTTTTTACTTTTGCTTTTTACACTTATCATTAACTTTTTATAAACAAATAATTCATTAATTATCCCCTCTGATTTCAATGATATAACACAATAAGTCATAACTTCATCACATTCGATGTGGCTTTGTTCTAATGGAAACTATGGGGAAGATAAATTCAGGTTGTAGCGGGACGATACAACCAGGGAAGTAGACGTTGTGACCGGAGAAGGCCATATTTACTTCATTCGCCGGACCGGTTATTTATGGTCAGGCAGTAAATCGAATTCCTTTTTTTTATTTTCGAGCCAGGCCTTCATGGCTTCGGGAGATTTCATGAGTTCCTGCATTTTGTTCATGGCCGAAAGGTGCGGTTCATCCCCCTTTTGAAACATTTCCATTGCGTGCTTCCTGCTCATTTCGGCCATTTCTTCAAAAGTATCGGCATGAAATTCAAAATCGCATGCTCCTCCTAATTGTTTACAGGTCATTGTTTTCATGATTTTTGCAGGTTAAGGTTAAAATTTATTGTTTAGGCATAATTCCATTGCAAATGGTAGTTGGCGGGTAGTAACTATGCCGGTTAAATGATCCGCTCTCTTATGTACCTTGCCGCAAAGTAATAAGAAATATAAAAGCAACCAAGTGAATATACACACAGGTAGATTTTGAACCTGCCGGCCGTAATGAAGTTTCGCACATAGAGGGCTTGCACATTAGTTGCAAGTTTTAGTTACTACGAAACTTAATCGAGGACTATGGAGAAAGAAATATAAAGGATCATAGCGGGACGCTTCAACCGGGGAAAGATCAATAGCTACCGGTTCTTTTCTATATATTTAATCCAGTTCCCATAGATTAATTTTCGTTTTTTGAAGGTGAAAAACGGAGTCAGTTCTTTATCCAGCCAATTTTCAATATCGCGATATGTGCTTAAACTGTTTTCTACCTTAGCAGTTATGTTGCTTTGGGTTGTAAAATATAAAATTAATTCCGCCTTTGACAGTTCCACTGAATTTTTGAAGGTCTCTTCATTTATCAGTGTAAAATTTCTGGCCGCCAGATTTTCGTTGGTCCAATAATAATTATTATTCCTGGGCGGACTGGGAAACTCCTTTAAATATACTCTGGGAAACCAATCGCTGAATTCTTTTACTCCTTCCATTTCGGAAAGGAAATGGTTTTCATAGAGGATCAGCCAACCCTTGTTTTTGAGCAGCCGTTTGGCTTCAGTTAAAAATTTGTCTATATCGAACCAATGAACGCCCGAACCGACGGTAATGATATCGAATTCGTGATCGGGAAACGGCTGGCTTTCCGCAAGGGCAATTTTATAAACGATCCTCCGGTTTTCGGGCGCCTGTTTGAGCATTTCTTCCGAAGCATCCGTCGCATAAATGGTTTCGGCAATGTCTAACAGCGCCCGGGTAGAAAGTCCTGT
>CAYNCU010000051.1:5061-20791 GCA_964395765.1 uncultured Roseivirgaceae bacterium
GTGGCCGATGGGACCGATGACGGGTACATGATTCCCCAGCCCACCGCCCTGGCGGGCAAGATCATCAAGCGCGGCACCTACGCGGCCGACGGTGGGGTGGCCGCTTCCGTGGAGGCCCTGTCGATGTTGCTCGAGGCCGGCCACTGCGTCTACGCCCACGCGCCCTCGGGCGTGAGCGACTTCAATGTCGAGGGCTTTCTCAAGTTTGGTATCGATCTTTAAATATTCCCTGACTTTACCAATTGTGTTTTTATGAAAAAAAGGCCTTCCTTTCGCATATCTTTCCGCCGTGTCCCGGGTGATAAAATAATTTATTTTTTGGTGGTTGTATCCAATATCTTGTTTCAAACGCATGGTAAATATGAGGAAGCCGAGATTTCCGGGCCGCGTTCTTATCCACCATTCTATTTTCTACTCAAGGTATAAAATTTCAAAAGTCAATGAACCGACGG
Source organism: uncultured Roseivirgaceae bacterium (assembly GCA_964395765.1). Lineage (GTDB taxonomy): Bacteria > Bacteroidota > Bacteroidia > Cytophagales > Cyclobacteriaceae > DATDPY01. The sequence continues at coordinate 5,514 of CAYNCU010000051.1, forward strand.
CCTCCCTAAATTGGTTGATAGGGTCCGGCTTTTATTTATTTTTAATTGGTACCCAGAATTCTTCTTCCGAATCAGGATCATCGCCCTTATATTTTTCTCCCATCAAGGCAAAGTAGGGGCGAACATCCATTTCAAATATAGAATGGGGGAGCCAGATCCCGTAAATATATTGAAATGCCTTTTGTGCGTCACCGGGCCTGCCAATGTATTGAAATACCGCATATTGTCCCTGCGGAATGACTAACGAATCCATTTTATCGGGAATGGTATCGAAGTCCGTTACTTCGATGGCCGCCCACTTATCAAATTCTCTCAATGGATCGAAATCAACGAAAAATTTTGAGTCATTATAAATATGAACGGAATACAGGTCCGGATTGACAGTATTTGAAATCTCCTTTCTTCTCGGACCAAAGCTTTTCCAGATTTCTGAAGTTTTATCATCGGCAAATGACATCCGTAACCTCACCCCAATCAATTTTTTTTCATTGAGTTGTTCAATTCTTGGTTCCATAGTATTTCATTTTTCCTTGGTTCGAAAGTTCCTATCCGGCTTGCCCCTGGCTTATTACAAGCCAATAATTTATTAATTACCCTTTCCAATTTCAAAAATAATACAAAACATCCCCAATCGTCTTTGCTTCAAGAAAATCGGAGAATGGCGCCTGCCTGATCTTTGAACGACGCTATGGCAGGTGGGATTTAAACATAAAACCAGGTCGTAGCGCGATGCTTTCAGGGGGATTATTTAATTGCTCTATCCGTAAGTCCTCGTAATCGCTTTGCTCAAACGAGGACAATGAAGACATGCACAATACACGTGTTGTAAGCCGGCCAATTTTCAACCTAATCAAATCTCATATATTTCTTAACCAGTTTAACATTTTCTTTATCTGTCAACATCTCAAGCAGACAAAAGGCAACCTCTAATCCTGTTGAGGGTCCGGTTGATGTAATTATATTTTGGTCAATAACAACTCTTTTGTTCAGGACATTAGCGCCAAAATCCGAAAGTTGGTTTCTCCTAATCCCGTCTAGCAAATCATAAGTTGTTGCATTTCTGTTTTTAAGAACTCCCGATTTTCCAATTGGTAATGCAGCTACACAAATAGAAGCAATTACTTTCCCTTGTTTATCAAATTCACGGATTAGGTTTAAAAATCTTTCATCATAAGCATCTTCATAAAATCCCGCTTTCTCAAATCCTCCCGGAATCGCCAATGCATCAAAGTCTTTTACATTAATTTTATCAAAATCAATCTCTGGCTTAACAATAAAATTCCAGGTACATTTTATTTCATTCCGCAATCCGGTCGTAATCAACCCTACAGGTGCTGTCCCATATATCCTGCTCCATCCAATCACATCTGTAAATACGCTTGCTTCATATTCTTCAAAACCTTGAGCAAGAAACAATAATACTTTTTTGTTCTTCATGTCATTAAATTTTGCCCGTCAATTTTCTTGGCTAGCCTACCATTTCTTATAACCACAATAATATATTAATTATCCCCTCCGATTTCAATTATAATGCTCACCATATTTTTACAACAATTCAGAAACAATCTTACCCTATTATTTTACCCCTTTAAATCCTTTTTCCTCCCTAAATCAGGTCGTGGCGGGATGTTACGACCCGGGACAAGGCTTCGACCATCGACGCTACTACCGTCCAATGAATTTGCCTTCCTTTTCACAATTCATTAACTTGACTCAAAGATTTTTAAGTAGGAACATTATTCACCAATTTTTTATTCATGAAAATAAAATCGCATCCTTTTGTTTTTACTGCTGTCTTGTTGGCCGTGTTCTTCCTTGCCTCATGTAAATCCCGGCCTTCCGGCAATGAGGTACCTGTCACCACGAATTCAAAAGAAGCCCTGAAGTTCTTTCTTGAAGGCAGGGATAAATTTGAGAATGTTGAATTTGTTTCGGCCGCTTCACTTTTTGATAAAGCCACCCGGGCAGATACCGGCTTCGCAATGGCCTACCTGTATCGTTCCTGGTTGGGAGACAGACCCGGGATTTTCCAAAAAAACCTGGAAAAAGCCGTAAACCTTGTCGGCAAGGTATCGGAGGGAGAAAAAAATGAGATCCTTTACTACCAGGCACAGGCCGACGACGACGGCACGAAACAGAAAGAATATCTTGACCGGCTTTTATTGTCATTCCCCTCCGATAAAAGAATTCATATGATGGCAGGCCTGTATTATTACGACCTTGAAGATTTTTCCAATGCGCTTATCCATTATAAAAAAGTTACGGAACTGGACAAAGACTTTGCCTCCGCCTATAACAGGATCGGTTATTGTCAGTCCGAACTCAACCATTACGCCGAAGCGGAAAAGGCATTTCTGACCTATATAAAATTAGTCCCCGGAAAAGCAAACCCTTATGATTCTTATGCCGAGTTTCTTTTAAAAACAGGGAATTACGATCAATCGATTCTACAGTACAAAAAAGCGGTTGCATTGGATCCGGTCAACTTTGCCGCTTCACTTTTAGGGATCGGTAATAATTTTATTTTTAAAAATGAATATGATTCTGCAAGAAAATATTACAAGGATTATTATGATCAGGCCGATGGCATTAACGGAAAGCTGATAGCTTTGTCTTCCATGGCAACATCCTATGTACATGAAGGTAAAACGGCAGAAGCACTAAAGGCCTTTGATGAATTTCGTGCTTTGGCGGAAAAGGAAAATCTAGCGACCAGTGTCGTGTTTTCATATATTGATCAGGCCTCCATTCTCAGGGAATCCGGGAATCCTGCCGACGGATTGAAATATTCCGGAAAAGCAATTGAATTAGCCGGAAAATTACCCGTTTCAGTACCTGTCAGAGAGCTTTTAATTACCATAACCCTAACGATAAACTTCGATATTCTGGCCGCTAATGATGAGCTCGTGAAGGCAACATTAGAAGCTGAAAAATGCAGGTTAAACGTCGAAAGCAGAAAAAAGCCTGCTGAAGAAAAGCAGCTCAACTCTTTTCTTGCCAGGCTGGAATTTAAAAAAGGGAATTATGATAAGGCGCTTGAATACTTTAACAAAACTGAGGTTATAGACCCGGGCAACTGGTATTACACGGCGATGGCCTATGAAAAAACAGGCGAGAGACAAAGGGCGTTAAAATTATTTAAAAAGATTACAGGATGGAACTATAACAGTCTTTCGCTTGCCTTTGTACGAAAACGTTCGATTGAAGAATTGAAAAAATTGGAATGATTGGTAATCACCTGGCTACAGGAGTATCAATCTTTTTTCGATTTATTTGAACCGATTAATTTTTTTTGATACATTATTATTGAATCCTTATCAGCCATGGTTTTTTGCTGAACAAATAATTCCTGTTTTAATGAATCGGACTCAATCTTATATTGATTGGCCAGGTTCCATTGTCGGTTCGCGATCGTCGTCTGTTTTTTTGCAATGGTCATTTGCGCATAGGCCAATGCCAGAAATGCCAGATTCGTCAGAATGAGGAGGATAATAATCAGGTTCTTTTTCATAGGGCGTAAAGAATGTTGATCAGATGTTAAAAAATACTGTTATGCTTTCAGAAAAATGTAAGCCAGCTGCCTGTAAGTGATGTAATATATTAATATTCCCGATTCATATCTATGATAAAGCTCATCTACGACCAAGGGGATCGCATGCATAGTCAATGTTCCATCTCCGATTCGATCTTTTTTTTCATAGCATTCAGGGTGTCCTGCGTTTCCTGCGCAAATTTTCTTTTTAAGTAGAAATTCATCAACCATACGATCCATTTTGAACTGGAATAATAATGTGACATTTCTACCTTCGTGGTATGATCGTCTTCCTTTGAAAGGGTAGATTCCACGACGTAGTCTGGCAATAATTTCGTGAGGCCCATAGTATCCCGGGAAAAAACGGTAACCAGTTTTTGCATAGGAACAATTTCAATGTCTTTTTCAACGCAGGTATTTTTCCCGTCCGTCAGATGACATTGATAGGAGACCCCGGTTTCCCGGAACTGCTTGCCCGAGATCAGGTCCACTTTGTTGACCCGTGGATGATAAGATGCAATTTTTGTCAGGTCCATATTGAATTCCCATACCTTTTCCAAAGGGGCGTTGATGATCACTTCCTGTTTCGATTGAAATTTGGGTTTCATGGCTTCTTCTCCTAAATAAAAATATTTTCTTAATTCTTGAGAGCCTTTCGCCGGACTTCATATAAATATAATAATTAAATCACCATCCCTTCCAATTTAAATGATTTTGCTCAGATTATCCTTACTGTAATTTTAGAAAGAGGCCAGCTGCAGGGCAGGTCTAAATAAATAAGGGGAAAGCGGGACGTTATGTTCAGTATTGAGTCACGGATTTATTGCAAGATCACGCTGGTCAGGCATTATCAGTTCGGTTTCCGGGTTTTCAGGATGATTGACGGCCGCGAAAGTGCGCAATAAGTGCGATGATTGCTCCCCCAAAGCACATGCCTGTACCGATCAGATGCACAATGTCCACAGCACGGATGTATGACGGAACAGAACGACTGAACATGGCAAGAAGACTCACCATTCCAAAGGCGGTCAATACAAAGAAAATGCGAAGAAAGCTACGACGATTGTTCATAATATTACCTTTTTAATGTCCATTTTATTCAGGATACTTTACCTTATTTAAGGCTTTACTTTCGCCTGACGATTTACAGGCATCGTAATTTAGAAAATATCTCATATAATCTCGGTATTTTTAATTGACTCATTTTATTCCATGTCAGCCATAAAATAAGTGACGGGTATTTGCTGAAAAGGTCGTAGCGGAATGCTACGCCCCTCATGAATATTACGATGCAGGAATTATCAACCCAAATAATTAATTTTCAACTTTATACTGTTCGATTTCCCTGTAAAAATTCAAGGCTTTCTTCACCTGGTTGATCCCTGAACCTTCAATTAGTTTCTGAACCCATTTCCTGTCGATATTTTCCATGGTCATGTTCCTGTACAACCATACCGCCAGCCAGACAAAACATACTGTGATGATTGATTGGATTACGATATAGAGCGTATTGGTTTGTGACGGGAACCAGCTTCCGTTCAGGTAAAAGGTGGTCCAGAACGGCGCCTGCAGGACCATGAAGCGGGCGTGATTGAGCAAGGACAGCTGCAGTTGAGAAAGCTGTTCCTGGATCTCGATCACATTGCCGTCGTAACGAATCGCGTCGGCCATAGCAAGGTGACGGATATAATCATAAAGCCCCTTCAGGTTGATGAGGAATATCATTCCAACAGACAAAATAAAATAAATTCCACCGGGTGAATAGTGCTTTATGGCGAAGCCAAGGATCAGTCCCAGCAGCAGGAGCCAGATCAGCATGCCCGCAATACCGAAACCTTTTATTCTTTTAAGAAAGCGCAGCGATGAACCGGCTTTCATATTGAGTACTTCCTGTAAAAGCTTTTTATTGATACTAATCACTTCCTCGATCCTTGTATCCTGTGTTTTCCATTTAGTGATGATGTCGTCGTTTTCCATAATTTTATTGATTAATGTTTTCAAATTTTTGTTTCAGTACTTTTTTTATCCTTCCGATCTTTGTAGCTACATTGGTCTCGGTGAGACCCATGATCTCGGAAATTTCCTTATAACTTTTTTCTTCGAGGTAAAGGAGCACCAGTGCGCGGTCCAGTTCCCTGAGCTCCGAAATAGCCTGTTGCAGGAGACCCAGGTCGCTTTCACGGTCATCGGATATATCCTTGTCGGCAAAATTAAAAATACCTTCTTTCAGCGGATGCGCTATTTTTTTCCGGCTGCTTTCCTTCCGGTAAAAGGAGATGGCCACATTCAGAGCAATACGGTACATCCATGTGGTATAGACATAACGGGCATCATAATTTCCAAAGGACCTCCAGAGCTGAATAATAATTTCCTGTACCAGGTCTTTCCGGTCTTCCCTGTCCCGGCAATATGAATTGGCGACCTTGTAGAGGATGCCCTTGTTTTGCTCGATAAGGGAAAGAAAACGAACGGTATTTTGGATTCCTGTCATTTAATACTTTTATTCCTTAGCAACCAATTATTCGTACAACGTTTTAAAAAATCACATACAGAACCGGATTTTCCGGAAAAAATTTACCAATGGAATGAAAATAATGACCGGTTAATCCTTTTCAAGCATGAAATTAATAAAAGACCGGGGTTCTTATGTGCAGGACTTTAACCACAATGTTCACAATGACGGCACAATGGACACTATGTTTTGAACCTTGTAAATCATGGTGACCATTATATCAGCATGCTACCCGGTGAGGTTAAAAGTACGAATTCGGGAAATTGAAATAATATGAGAATATTAATTAATAATTCCATTTTACCGACAGGCGGGTTTTTAACCACGGAGGGCACAAAGAAGGCACCAAGGTCACAGAGGTGATAAGCATTGTTTATTTCGAAATCATTTCCGCCAGTTTACCGATCGTGTTAATATTCCTGACCGTACCGACTTCTCCTTTGGAAGGAAATTTCAGCTTGGATCTTCCCATTCCGTCAGGGAAATAGATGAAGAGCTCGCGCCCTGAGGGAAGGATCTCCTCGGGGCCCGGACTGACAATGCCGGTAATAAATGATTCAGGGACAGGATGGGTAAACAGTACCACGCCGATCTTTGCCGGAAGGGCATTGGGATAGGGATTGGCCGACAGGATCGATTTCAATTCTTTTTCATTTCTGATCACGACAGGAATGTCTTTTCCCATTTTTTTACGTAATGCCGCTTCCAGCTTATCACGGATCTTTGCCTCTGAAAGATTGCTTTCGAAGAGGACATTCCCGCTGTTGATATAGGTACGGACATTCTTAAAGCCGGCCCCGGTGCTTAGCAAAGCCAGCTCTTTCATGGGGATGATATTATTCCCGCCCACATTGATGCCACGGAGGAAGGCTGCATATTTCATATTCAGATTAATTTAGAATTGCCACTTGATTATTACGAGAGGCGGTTAATCATAATATTTTCCGCAATATAATAAAAGGTGCTTATATAACCCTCCATTGACTGTAACCGGGATCATTGTCAATTTATTCCGGTAAATAATTGATTTCAATTGGCCCGTCAATTATCTTTCGTCCGGATTTTTTGTACCCTAATTTTTAACTCATCGCTATGAAAACAATCCTTTATTTTGCCGCCACACTCATGCTGATCTCAGGTATTATGCATGTATTGCCGGTTTTAAAAATTGTAAGTGAATCGGATGCGCCTGCCATGTTTGGATTCGGAGTTGTGATCCTCGTCATCGCCGTCCTGTTATTCATGGGGAAGAAGCTGGGACAAATCTTTGCAGTTATATTAACGCCGATCGGCTTGTTTGTAGGTTTTGGCGTGGTCGGCCTGAAAAACTGGGATGCCTTCCTGGCTGTCTTGTTTATCATTGATGCGGCGGTCCTGGTGTGCTGCCTTACCCTATTATTAAACAAGAAAAAAGTTCCGGCGGCGACTTAGGATTTCCTCAGCCAATTTATTCCTGAACGATTCATTCATCGGATTTTTTTTTCAAACGCCTGAGTGTCAGGACCAGTACACTGCCGGCGGAACCCGTGATACCGGCGATCAACGGGACCTGGATCATGTGATCCGAAGCGTTGCCGAAAGTCAAAGAAAAAGCAAAAGCTACCGGGTTCTTAAATTCTTCATAACCGGGGTAGCCTTTCAGGATAGCACCCATATGGACAGGAAATAGAAAGACTATCAAAAAGCCGAAACCAACGGCAATCAGCGTACCGGGGAGGGCACTGCCGAAACTGTTTTTTAAGCCGGTGAGGAAATTTCCATTTTTCAGGGTGCTTAATCCGCCGATTATTGAAAAGGAAATGAACAGAATAAACATCGATGCCAGGGTGAAAACCAACGAAGAATTCCTGCCGGGCCAGTGAATAAATTCTTCCAGGGAAATATTTACTACGAATAGCAGGCCGATAACCAGTCCACCGTTCCTTGCTGTTTTCCCGGGCTTAATCAGTATCCAGCCCAAAGGATAGGTAAAGAGGAGGATACCTGCGACGATAATATTCGGTAATGATTTTTCAAATAATCCGGGAAACCGGGCCAGGCAGATCACCCATTCTGAAATGACAACGATGACAAGTGCCAGGATAAAAAATAAATATGATCTTTTATTATTTTTTGTCATTAGATAAAAACCCTTCTACTTCCTCCTATTCAATGAAGTGAAAAAGAAATAGTGCCAGCTTCAAACGGTTTGTACCGGCCACTTCCACGCATACCATACGATCAGCGAAGTAAGCGTTATCTCCACAATTCCCATGTAAATATAATAATACCAGGGGTCCATGAACAGAGTAAGGATCATGACAAGTGTATTCAAAAGGCCGAAGATGATATTCAACCAGCGATTCAGTCCTGGTTTCAGGAGGAGGGAGAGGGCCACCATCACGCAGGGAATTGACATAAAAACTGCGGCTCCCAGTAACAAAGCCTGGGAAGTGGAGCCCAGCGGCCCCATTTTCCCCTCCAGAATTCCCTTAACTACCGGCGGTTGATAAAATCCTAATATGTCACCGTAGGCGTAGCATAACGTGGCCGCCGCCCAGAGGGCTGAAAGCTTGAACTTGATATTGATCTTCTGGTCTTGTAGCATTTTTGAAGGTTTTTAAGGTGAAACATTCAATGATAAAACCTGAATTCCTTAAATATCCGGCTCGGCAAAAAAATATTCAGGAAGTAAAAAGTGAGTTAAAATTATTGATTGCAATTTTCAGAACAAAGGATTTTTTACAGTTCGTAAAAACAGTGCCAATGACACCATCAATCCTGATTATATAAAACAGATCCGGAATTGGCCCGGGTTGTAACGGAACCAGGGATAGAATTTCAACATAAAGTCTGCCAAAGAACCCGTTAATTACCTGTGATTCGTTACGAGTATCTTCCCTTGATCCGAAAAAATGATAATCCAATCCGTTTCACTGTTTTTAAATTTCAGCCTGTATCTTCTTACAAGGGTTTGGGGGTTTTTCTTTTCACCCATTCTTGCCAGGCTTTTGAAATTTCCCTGGTCCTGAATATATTTTAAATTACCAGCTACGAATTTATTGAAAGCGGAAGTGTCACTGAAATAACTTTCCATGGGAATCCCTTTTCCGGCCTCAAGGAACAAATTTTTGACCAGGGTGTCGAGACTATCATTAACTGCCGGAGTTGCTTCCGGCGGTATCTTTTTCCCCCCGATGATCCTGTCCCTAATATTCAAGGCGATCATCGTACTGTTGCCATTGGTAGTGTTCGTCAATACGATAATGGTTAAGCCGTCATTCAGGAAATCCATGTTTGCGGCGTTGAAGCCGATCCCTACGCCGTTATTTCCGGCCACTTTCATACCGGGATCGTTCATTAATTCGAAACCCAGGCCGTAATCACCCGGCTTACCGTTTTTTAACTCGACAGGCTGCATCATCAGTTTCACTACCTTTAGGGGCAGTATCCTCCCGTTCATAAATGCTTTATCCCATTTTATCAAATCGGCTTTTGTGGTTACTATTCCCCCGGCCGCCCAGTACTGTGATGAATTTAAAAGTTTTTCTTCCCTTAGGGTATCATTAACAGCCCGGTAACCTTTGGTGCCGGGCTTATCCGGTTTGATGCTATCATCCAGGTAGGTGTGATCCAATCCAGCCGGATCGAAGAGGTTATTTTTCAGATAAGCTTGCAGATTTTGCCCGGTAACTTTTTCAATGAGCAAACCCAGTAAAAAATACCCGGAATTGCTATATTCATTTTTTTCGCCAGGCGAAAAATTCAACGGAAGGGCCATCACAGGTTTCAATACTTCCATGGGTAACTGGTTCCTGTCAGCCTGTTTCATGTAACCTTTCACATGCACATAATCGGGGACGCCGGCGCTATGGCTGAGAAGTTGATAAGGGGAAACACTGTCATAGGCAGCAGGGAGGTCAGGCAGGTAACTGCGGATCGATGCTTTCAGGTCGACCCTATGATTAATCGCGAGCTTCATGACTGCGGATGCAATAAAGATCTTGGTCACGGACATTACATAAAAAGGAGTACTGTCGGTAACGGGTATTTTATTCTGAAGATCGGCAAAGCCGTAATTTTTGTTGAAAATTTCGAGGTTGCCTTTAAGCACTTCCACAGCCGCCCCCGATATTTTGTGATCATTGATAAGCCCGGCCAAATATTCATCAATCTTATCGGTAGTATTATTTCTTCGACAGGCAACTGAAAAGATACAGGCAATAATAAACAGGGTGCGGGGTATTAAATGTTTCATTTAATGCAGCGGTTTTGTAACCAGTAATACCCAACTACTGGTTTGGTTGCATTGCCATGTAATTTTTACCCGTTAATTTCAATTTCATCCCGGGAGAATCAGTAACAAAACCGTTAGACATGCCATTGCACAGCTGACGAGGCCGCTATTCGATATAAAATACAACCACCGGGGCCGTGATTAATAGCATTAAATTTCTTAAAACAATAGAAGGTTTCATGAAATACAATATACATTAACAGGCTTAGGATTTTTGCAATTGAACTGAAAAATAAATAGACGAAAAAATAACGATACAATTATTTCAATTCAAACCAGGTGATTTTTATATATTGGCCGAAGCATTTGTCTTCTTCTTTAATCCACCGGACTTTCAGGAATACCGGGAAGCGTGCTTTGCCATAATTATCAAGGGCAGGGGAAGGCTGGTCGATTAAATAATAGGACCCGGAATAAGGTATACTGTCATTATCAAAATTAATCATCAGTCCGCCGCAACAGGGGCATTCATGCCTATCGTAATCGGTAAGTACGGCATCGCTTAGTTTTCCCGGTGCTTCCTTATCCGGGGTACAAAGAGTTAAGCAAATCAATGAAGCAACAGCCCACAGAATTGATTTTTTCACGGTTTATTGTTTCATTAAATCATACATGTCTGTGACTTGCCCGGTGTAGCTCCGCGTAAGAATCAACCGGTTGCCAATCAAAGAGACATTGAAAGTGCTTGCAAGTATATAGCTCCAGTCAAAATTAGCGGGCCAGTTGCAGGAATCGAGGAAAACTATTTTATTATCTGTAAGCCTGTAACTGCCATTGCAAATTGCAGGGTAAGGTTCCGGAGCTCCGGGTCCTGTCCCCTCATAGGAATCGTTTTTAAATATAATCGTTACTCCGGAGCTTTTATAGCGGGCTGTGGGAGACGACCTTGTAAAATAACCTTTATAAGTCCCGTCAGGGATAGCAAATATTCCGGAATTTTCATTCTTGCAGGATAATGGTAATAATATAACCAGGCTAATAATGAAGAAAAGGCTTTTCATGGGATGCACGCATAACGGAATAATGACACGCAATTCTGAGTAAAAGTTGGCAGTTTGAATGAAAAATAATTCAGCTTGTTATTTTCCAGCCATAATCATAAAATGAGTTGCAGTCCCTTCATACATTTTGAACTTAGAAAATCCTGCAGCATGCAATTGTTCCTTGACTTTTTCCGGCGTGTATCTTATTTCCATCGGGGGGCCATGTTCCGTTTTTTCTTTCTTCCAGTCGGAAATGGCAAGCTTCCCTTTTGGCTTCAATAACCGGTAACATTCCTTCAGCGTTTTTTCCGGGTGATATAATTCATGATGCAGGTTGACCATGAATAAAAAATCAGCCACCCCGTCGTCCAGCGGAATGGCGCTATCCTTCATTTTCAGAGGCAAAATATTATTGTATTTCGAAGCCACATTTTCCTTCATCCAGTCGATCATCGTTTTGGAAATGTCGCAGGCATAGACTTTGCATTGTTTAAAGTTCTTTGCAAAAGGAATGCTGAAAAATCCGGTGCCGGCACCCAGGTCGATGATTACTTCCGGTTTGTTTATTTTCAACAGGGTAATAATTTTTTTAACGGGGAATATTTCTGTCCGTTTAGGATCGTTTAATCGTTCCAGCTTGCGGGGATCAAATCTTCTGCTTTCCATTATGATAATTAAGAATTAATTAATAATTAAATTTTAGTTGAAATTGAATATAATTATTTCCCGCAGATCTCGCAGAATACCGCTGATTTTTTTTCTGCCATCATCAGCGAAATCTGTGGAAGATTAAATTCATTACGATAGATTACTTCACGTTTCATTATGTCTGACATTATTTCAAATTCTAAACAATCCCCAATTCCCCGAACCGGGGGTAAACCAGTTTTTTGATTTTTGCCAGGTTGGAAAAAAAGAACAGGGCACCCAGGATACAAACAGAGCCGCCGATGCCAAGGGCCCAGGTCGCGCCGATCCTGTCGGCTACGGTGCCGAGGATGAGGCTTCCGAAAGGCATGGACCCGATGAAGGCCATGTAATAAAAGCTCATGATGCGGCCCCGTTTGTCGTCATCGACAAGGGTCTGGATGACGGTGTTGCTGGAGGCCATGCCTACTGCCATGCCGAAGCCGGCTATGCATAACAATACACAGCAGAGAACCATGACCCTGGATAAGGACAGGGTGAGCAGGCCGAAGCCGAATAAAAATGCCGCAATAGGGATTACCTTTTCCAGGCCCGGCACTTTTTTCCTGGAGGCCAGGAACATGGCACCGATCATGGCCCCGATGCCGGAAGAACCCATGAGAAATCCATAGGTGTAAGAGCTTCCGTGCAATACTTCCTTGGCAAATACGGGCATGAGTATGGCATAAGGGGAGCCCATCAGGCTGACTACCGCCAGCAACAGGATTATGTACCGGTAAGGGGCATACCCGAAAACATATTTGAAACCCAGCTTGAATTCTTCAACTATATTGGATTCTTTTTTCGGGGCACGTTGAAGTGAAAGTTTCATCATCAGCAGGGAAATGATAACGAACATGAAACTCACGCCATTAAAGAGAAAGCAGAAGCCTTCGTTGGTTACGGCAATAAGGATCCCGGCGATGGAAGGGCCCACCAGCCGCGCCACATTGACCATGGTAGAATTGAGGGCAATGGCGTTCCCGAGATCTTCACGTTTACCTACCATATTGATGACCATGGACTGGCGGGCAGGCATATCGAAGGCATTGATGACGCCGAGAAATATCCCGAGAATGATGATGTGCCAGATCTGGATTATATGTGCGTAATATAATATTGCGAGGATCAATGCCTGGATCATGGCCAGTACCTGGGTAGTCACCAGTACGCGGTAGCGGTTCCAGCGATCGATCATGACGCCGGAATAAGGGGCAAGGATGAAGGCGGGAATCTGGCTGGTGAAACTGACAACCCCCAGCCATAAAGGGGAACCGGTGAGGCGGTATACCAGCCAGGGCAGGGCGATCCGCTGGATCCATGTCCCGATCAGCGACAGGCTCTGGCCGGAGAAGAAGAGACGGTAATTGCGGTACCGGAAGGAACGGAATAGGTTCTTTAGCTCATTGCGGAGATTTTTTTTATTGGCGCCGTTATTCATGGACATTTATTCCGACAAAGATAAACGGATAAAAAAGGATTTGCCTTTTTAACGGGGACGTGTTTTTACTGCCCCGGAGCACAAAGGGAACGGAAGATCAAAGATTCAGAAATTCGGATACATCAATTTTTGATACAGAAATAAATAATCTCAGAATTGATCAGGCCATAATGAAATAATTCCTCGGGGGAGAATGATTTAGCATAATCATCTTCGGTTACCTGAAAACCCGTGTCCTCCAGTTTTTCCTTGTAATCCCTTCCATATACTCTTACATGATCGTACTGGCCGAAGGCTTTTTCCCTGGCTTTACGGGTGGTGATGGAAAAGTCTTCGTAAGTTTTTTCCCGGGCCTGATCGATAGGAACCTGCAAAATCGCCCAGGCTTCTTTTTTCATGACACGGAAGATTTCCGATAAGGCATGCCTGTCATCCGGGATATGTTCAAGCACATGATTGCAAATAACGGCATCGAAAAAATTATCTTTAAAAGGGAGACAGGTAAGATCTGCTTTCTGAATTTTTGCAAGTCTCCCGAAAGGATATAAATCAGGGGAAAGATCACAGGGCGTATATTCAATATCCGGATCTTCCGAAAATCTTTTATAAAATCCTTCCTGGGGACCCACATGGAGCAAACGTATTTTTACCCCGGTCGTGAAAACTTTTTGCCTTTCATGCAAATACAACCAGATTAGCCGATGCCTTTCCAGGACACCGCACGCCACACATTCCGCATTGGCTCTTGGTATAAGGCCATAGGGAGCAAATTCCCGGAATGTGGATTGACAAACAGGACAAAATACACGATTGCCCCGGTATTTTATAATCTTTCTTTTCCGGGAGTGCTCCCTGTAAATAGTAAGTATAAAATCCGGTATGAAATTCTTCAGGAAGCTTCTCATAGTCTCCCCGGATAGTCACCCGTCGGATACAGTGAATACAAGACCCGTTCAATATTCCTGTCATCCGTACTCCTGCGGAAGGTAGCGGGAAAAGTATCCGGTGACATGTATTTGTTAATTATCATCAGCCATAAATTAAGATTTCTTCCGTGCAAAATGTTCCATATAATCATTCCTCCAGGATGCCGTTTTTAAATAACCGGTACCATTTCTCCAGTACCGGTACATCGAACACCTGCAGCTTAAGGAATACCTCCATGGCAAATTCGATGGGCGCAATACCGCTGGCAGTAATGATGTTTCCGTCGGTAACGGCACGTTCATCCCGATAGAGCTCTTCGCCGGAATAAACGGCCGACATGGCCTTCAGGTATTCTTTGGCATTACTGGTGTGATGTACGGAATTTAAAACGCCGTTATCCGCAAGGCCCACGGTGGCCCCGCAGATAGCCGCCAAAGGCAGGTGCTTCTCATGAACTTTTTTAATGAGTGAATTTATGTTCTTCAGCCCTTTTTCCTCCCAGGCATTGCCGCCGGGAAGAATGAGGAACGCAAAGGAATCCATATCAACATCGTCAAGAGAGCAATCCGGCCTTACTTTCAATCCGCCCGCGGAGATTACCTCCTCCCCGTTTATTGAGAATGTTATTAAATTGTACTTCGGGCATTTATGAAGTTCCGGCATCAGGTAACCGATTTCCCAGTCGGAATAGCCGTTGAAGAGGAAGAGGTAAACGTTTTTTTTCATTTGTGTTGATCAATAAATCCGCATTACTGTCAATATTTTTTAACCGCTGAGGTCGTAAAGGATACGCGGAGGAGTTTGTTATATCGCTGCTCTGCGATACCCCGGCGTTCTCTGCGGTTAAAAGAATTGAAACGAATCCACCCGGAAAAGGCCTTCACCATCCCCGTAAAACCGCAACCACAGGGCATGTATAC
>CAYNCU010000052.1:0-10439 GCA_964395765.1 uncultured Roseivirgaceae bacterium
ATTGCATGATGATCGGTTTCCTTGCTGATTTTGTGATTGATGATCCCGTGTCCGATACCCTCAAACATCAGGACGGTCCCATCCAGGTTGTAGCGGATTGATTCATGCATGGAAATCGTATCGGATTTTTCCGGGCTAACCTGGGCGATTGCAGTGCCTTTCCATTCCCCGGCCATCCACTTTAGTTTTACCATCGCTTCTCTTTGCAGGGAATCGGAAACCTGGCCAAGGCATACAAATGAAGTTGAAATTGAGAAAATCAAAAAGCTTAATATTTTCATGTTCGTAATTTTTAATGATTATTGTTATTCCCCGGATTCTGAATATATCCCCGGAGTGCTTCTACATAAGTATTGAATTTATCGATACCCGTTCGGGTGATCCGGCAGATCGTTTGCGGATAATTTCCCTTGAATTTTTTTTCAACCTCAATATAACCGGCTTCCTTCAGCTTATTGATCTGGATGCTCAGGTTACCCGCGGTGGAATTGGTTTCTTCCCTGATCGCGGTGAATTCTGTCGACTCTTCCCTGATCAGGATCGACATTACGGCCAGCCGGAGCTGGGAGTGCAATAAGGGATCAAGATCCTCAAACATGTTAGTCGTTTTTGGTAGCTTTCAATAAATATCCGGGAATGAGGTATCCGCAAATCAGTGCTGCGGCATTGACCAGTAATTGATATTCATTATTAAAAAATGAACTCACTACGGCAAATGCAAAAAAGGATAACCCGCCGATCACCAGGGGCCGGAATTTTATTGTGACACCGGTTACAATTGTCGCCAGGCCTACCAGAGTAAGAATAAAAGGGATCGGAAAATAATAATGCGCACGGAAGACCAGGAAAACTTCCAGAATAATGGCAAATGCCATCGTCCTCCATAAAGTTGAAATATATTTTTCGATGGGGCTGTGACTCTTTTCACGCGCTGAGAGTCGGCGCGAATATTTGGATGAGAAAATCATTCCTGCCAGCGTAAATCCTCCCCAGTTTACAAAAGCAACCATTCCCTGGTAGCTTAATTTTCCCATGTGGAGCATATATTCAATCGCTATGAAATGCGTAACACTTGCAATTATCACCAGCCAACCCCATAACAGGAAAAAGTAACTGTTATGTCGCAGGTTATTCCGATAATTCAGAATATATCGGCCTATCAGCTCCAGACTCTCCTGCGGCGTTAATGATTTAGATGAATCTTCCATTTTCAATTGGTTTATATTATAATCTTTACACAATTATAAATTAGTTTATAATATAAACCTAATTAATATCGAATTATTTTTTTTACTCAATTCGGAATTAATACGCGCCGTAATCCTTTAATTAAGCCGTTTTTCACCTTATATTCAGTTCTGATAATTAATATTCCGATGAAAAGACAACTATTTATACTCCTGGGAATCCTAATTTTTTCAGCATGTTCAGTGAAAAGGAAGCCCGAAGGTCCTGAATTTATTTTGCTGAAAGATTTCCGTCCGGTCTCTATTTATAAGGTTCCAGTCACCTATGTGAACCGGGCCCGGTATCCTGTGATTGACATGCATTCCCATCCCTATCCTAAAACGGCATCGGAACTTGATGAATGGGTCAGGAATATGGATTCGGCAGGCGTCGAAAAATCTATTGTCATGACCTATGCGCACGGTAAAACTTTTGATTCCCTGTTTCAGGTATATTCAAAATATCCGGATCGTTTTGATATCTGGTGCGGCATTGATTATACCGGTTACGACCAACCGGGCTTTTCCGAAAAAGCTGTGAAGGAACTGGTGCGTTGCCATGATGAAGGAGCGAAAGGAGTGGGCGAACTGGGAGACAAGGGAAAAGGATTATTTTATTCCAAGCCGCCGGCCTGGGGTATGCATCCCGATGATGACCGAATGGATGCGGTATTTGAAAAATGCGCTGACCTGAATATGCCGGTGAATATCCATTTTGCCGATCCCAAATGGATGTACGAAAAAATGGATTCGACCAACGATGGATTGATGAACGCCTACACCTGGAAAGTTGACGTGCAGCCCGGCGTGGTCGATCATGAAGGCATGATGAAGATCCTCGAAAACACGGTAAAAAAACATCCCCGTACCACTTTCATTGCCTGCCATCTGGCGAACTGCTGTTATAATTTAAGCATGATCGGCCGGTTGCTTGATGAGTACTCTAACCTGAATATCGACATTGCGGCGAGGTTCGGTGAGCTGGCCCCCATCCCGAAAGCCGCCAAAGACTTTATCATTAAGTACCAGGACCGGATTGTTTACGGTACCGATATGGGCATTAACCTGAGCATGTACCGCATTACCTTCAGGATCCTCGAAACTGCCGATGAACATTTTTACAATCACGAATACTTCACTTATCACTGGCCGTTATACGGCATTGATCTCCCGGATGACGTATTGAAAAAAGTTTACCATGATAATGCGGAAAAAATAATCTCGGAAGCTCCTGTTATTCCAGCAAAAAATTAACCATTACCTGATTGGTTAACTCCGGTTGTGATAAAGCGGTAAAATGATTCGCATTGGGAATAATTTCAATTTTAATTCCCGGAATTAAGTTCCTGGCCCGTTGAATTGCTTTTTTATAATTATAAATATTTTCTTTATCACCATAGATTAACAGGAGCGGCTTGCTTATTTTCTTTAATTCTTCATCCGTAAATACCCTGGGGAAAATCTGTATGATACCCCTTCCCGATTTTAACAGGGCATGAAATAATTTTATCCATCCCGGGGGCAACGGAGCTTTATTGGTCAGCCAATTAACCGAATGCCGTAGCATAAATTCCCATCCTGTAAGTCCTCCTGAAAAACCATGAATATAAAAAGGCATCATTTGTCTGAATGTAGCGGCAGGTCCTATCAGGATCAATTTATTAATCCTGCCGGGATATTTTAAAGAAAAATTCACCAGGTGATACGCCCCGATTGAATTGCCTGCAAAATGCGCCTTTTCAATATTCAATGCAGATAATATATCAATTAACCAATTAAGAATCTCCTCCTCATTCCTGATGATCTTTGATGGCTGACTCTTCCCCGGGTCGCCAATCATATCGATTACGTACACGTGGAAATATTCACTCAGCGTTTTTACATTGCCAATCCAGGCTAAACCGGTTGCATATAGGGCATGAACAAGAAATAATGGCGGCGAATCTTTACGTCCGCTTATTAATAAATGGGTTTCTCCCAAAGCGGTTATTATATTTTTCTCTTCATATTCCACCGGCCATTCAGAAAGCAGCCGGTCATAATACCGGTATACTTTTTCCTTCCCGGATGCACTTTTAAAAACAGGCAAATATTTATCCACGGATATATATAATTTATTGAGTTTTGAATGGTCGATAGTCTATTATAGATCTTTCTTTTCCGGTTTCGAATAAAAATCGATTACGGACGGAATCATAGTAAGGATAATGATCATTAATCCAATCATGATGATCACCGGTTGAATCCAGAAATAGCTGGTCATCATGAGTTGGATGGCAATCCATGCAATCACGGTTATTCCTGCATATAAAGAAAACGTCCAGGGCCAGGTTTGATTTTTATAAATGTTAAATCGTTCAGGCAGTTTCCAGTAGTAGCCTGAAATTAAACCTGTCATGGCCACCAGTGATATGCCTCCGACCACAACACAAAGGATGACTCCCGGGGTAAAATAATTTTTAAAGGGTGAACGACTCAACCAGCCCGGCCCCATGCCGAGGAGGGACCCGTCGGGTCTTAACATCATCATAATTCCCGCCGGTATTGCATTGATGGTTATTATGAAATGAAAAAATATCAATAGCCAGATAATCAATGGTCGTTTCATTGACGGAGCTTTTATTTTTTTCATTGTTCCCTAATTTTTTTTTAATACCTGTCTAACCGGGTTGGGGCGAAAGTCTGATCCTGCCGGCCACCGGATCAGCACATCCTCCCTCCGGCCTATTTAATTATTGAAAAACCCCGAAATTGTCCATGTGAGGGAATCCGGCTAAGTTCAGTTTGAAAAATTGTTTGCATTAAGTTATTAAAAGGATGGATTGAATTTTATGATTTTTATCAGGCGTTTAAATTGATTTCAACTCGGGAATTTTTTTTTGAACCCATAACCTTTTAATGGATTTATGGTTATTATAGTCGTTACGATCTTTTGACGGGAGGAAATTTAACAGGAATAACAACCAACCATTAATAACTAACCATTTCCGGATGACGAAAAAGCTATTGCGCGAGTTGAAATATAATATCTATTGGATTGTATTTGTCGTTTTCTTTCAACCGGTATACAGCCAGACACAATTTTCAACGGGAGCACCGGATTCTGTTGCTTCCCTTAAAGGATGTATTGCATATGCCCTGGAGCATCAGCCTGCCTTGAATGAAATGCAAATCAATGAATCCATCAGCGCCGGCAATGTCAGGATCGCTCTTTCGGGGTGGTTTCCCCAGGTAAATGTAAACGCGAATCTTCAGCATTATATAGAGCAACCGACGGTAATATTCCCGGATTTCACAAATCCCACAGGCCCGAAACGTAAAATCACTACGGGGGTTATCAATAATTCTTCCGTCGCCCTTTCTGTCACCCAGAATCTTTACACTACCGATCTGTTATTTGCCGGTAAAACCGCGCCTGACTATCGCATGATGGCAACCGAAAACACAAAGAAATCCAAAATCGATGTAGTGGTGAATGTAAGCAAGGCTTTTTACGATGTCCTGCTTTCAGAACAGCAGATCAAGGTCTTAAATGAAGACGTGCAAAGGCTGGAAAAAAACAGTACGGACGCCTTTAACTTATATAATAACGGCGTGGTGGATAAAACGGATTACCAGCGGGCTCTCATTGCTTTGAATAATGCCAGGGCAACCAGGAAAAATGCACAGGAATCCATTCATGCAAAATATGCGTACCTGAAACAGGTAATGGGATATCCGCCAGACAGCTCCCTTACTATCGCTTTCGATTCAACTTCGTTAACCAATGAAATAGCAATCGATACGCTTCAACGGGCAACTCCGGATAACCGGGTGGAGTACCAGCAATTACAAACCAGCCTGAGGCTGCAGCACGACCAGGTACAATATTATAAATGGTCATTCATGCCTTCCCTGTCGGCATTTTATGATTACAACCTGGTTTTCCAGAACGATCTCTTTTCCGAATTGTATAATGCGAATTACCCCAATTCCATTATCGGGCTGAGCCTGAGTCTTCCGATCTTCCAGGGAATGAAACGGGTACAGAACCTGAACATTGCCCGGCTCGAGTATAAACAATCCGAACTGGAAGTTGAAAACGTGAAAAATGAGATCCATACCGAATATGCCCAGGCCATGGCCCAGTACAAGGGTAACCTGGCGCAGTTGAATACCAACAGTGAGAATGTTAAAAATGCGCGTGATATATATGGCATCATTACACTTCAGTACAAGCAGGGCATCAAGACCTACCTGGATGTGATCGTTGCCGAAACCGATTTACGAACCGCCGAATTGAATTACCTGGACGCGCTATTCCAGGTCCTGTCCAGCGCCCTCGATGTTAGGAAGGCCCTCGGTACTATTTCAATACCTCAATGAAAAGAAATCATAATATGAATAAATTGCTTTATTTCATTTTCTGTTCCGGCCTGGTGGCAGGGATCGTTTCCTGTAACAATGCCGGTTCCACCAACCAATACGGTACCAGTCAGGCAGTACCTGTCGATGTTTACAAGGTGAAAGAACAACCGGTGGTTTATGACGAAAGTTATCCGGCCACCGTAGTCGCCCTGAAACAGGTTGAGCTAAGAAGTCAGGTGACCGGGTATATAACCGGCATATACTTTAAGGAAGGCGACCCGGTAAAAAAGGGCCAGAAGTTGTATGAAATTGACCGTACCACTTATCTTGCCAACTATAACCAGGCCAAAAACAACCTGGAAATTGCCCGGGCCAACCTCGAAAAAGCCCAGAGGGACGCCGACCGATATACCAGCCTTCATAAGCAACAGGCTATTGCGGAGCAAACCTATGATGACGCTATCACCGCTTTAAGGAATGCCAAACTGCAGGTACTGTCGGCCCACGCCGCACTGCAAAAGGCAACTTCCGACCTGGATTATTCGGTAATCAACGCACCCTTTGATGGTACAATCGGAATTTCCCAGGTGAGGATCGGCACCCTGGTGACCCCGGGACAGACTTTGTTGAATACGATTTCTTCCGATGATCCCATGGGAGTTGATTTTGAAGTGAACTCGGAAGAAGTAGGTAAATTCCAGAAACTGGCGAATGAGAAAACCAATCCCGAGGATTCGACATTCAGGATCTCTATGCCTGACAATTCAATCTATCCTTACAGCGGCAGGATCAGTATTATCGACAGGGCCTTTGATCCGCAGACCGGAACCATTACCGTCCGTTTGACTTTTCCCAACAAGGACCGTTTGCTGAAACCGGGAATGAGTTGTAATGCTCTTGTTTACAATCATTTTAAAAAACCCCAGCTCGTCATCCCATTCCTGTCGGTAAACGAAATGATGGGAGAGTATTTCGTATTCCTGGTAAATGGCAACAAGGTAAGCCAGACCAGGATATCCGTAGGCCAGAAAGTGGGTGCCAACGTAATAGTCAATAACGGTTTAAAAACCGGTGACTTAATCGTGACCGAAGGAATACAAAAATTACATGACGGCTCGGTTGTGCAGATCGGACCTGATGAACTTTCCGACAGTAAAAATCCAAAGAAATAGATAGCTGAATGATTGCCGATACTTTTATTAAGAGGCCAATAACCGCAATGGTTATTGCCATCGTCATTGTAATTGTTGGTTTACTTTCCATTTACAATCTACCGGTCAGCCAGTATCCGAATATCACGCCGCCTGTCGTCCAGGTTTCAGGAAACTTTATCGGTGCTGATGCGCAGACCGTAGAACAGACCGTGACTACGCCGGTAGAAACACAGGTCAACGGTGTGCCGGGTATGGAATACCTCCAAAGCAACAGCACCAACAACGGGCAAATGAGTATGAATGTCACCTTTAAGGTCGGAACCGATGTCGATATTGCCGCCCTGGACGTTCAGAACCGTGTAAACCTGGCAACTCCGCAATTGCCGGATGAAGTGAGGCGTATCGGCTTAACCGTGCGGAAAAGCAATCCGGGGATCCTGATGGTGGCCACCATTTTTTCTCCTAACGGTACACACAACATAAAATTTCTTGATAATTACAGTAACATATTTATTAAGGATGCCATCCTGCGGGTCAATGGTGTCGGCGATGTGTTCGTAAGGGCGGATGACTTCAGCATGCGCATCTGGCTCAAGCCGGATGTGATGGCCCGGTTGGGTATCACTCCCGATGAAGTGATTGCCGCGGTACAAGGTCAGAATGTGCAGGTCGCCGCCGGCGCAGTAGGAGCCCCGCCACAGCCTGAAAACCAGGCCTTTGAATATACGGCTTTCGTAAACGGCAGGCTGAATTCTCCGGAACAGTTCGGAAATATCGTGATCCGCTCCAACCCGAATACCGGGTCCCTGGTTTACCTGAAAGACGTGGCGAGAGTGGAGCTTGGCAAATTCAATTATTCGGGGAATTCTTTCGTCGATGGAAAACGCGCTTCCTTCTTAATAATTTTTCAAACGCCGACCAGCAACGCCATGGAAACTGCCGATGGTGTCATGAAGGAACTGGATCAATTGAGCAAATCGTTTCCCCCCGATGTAAGTTATTCCGTACCTTTTGAAACAGTTTCCGTTGTAAAGGAATCCATAAAGGAAGTGGTATTCACACTACTTGAAGCGCTGGCCCTGGTTACCCTGGTAGTTTTTCTTTTCCTGCAGACGTGGAGGGCAACCATAATCCCGGTGCTGGCAATTCCGGTTTCCATAATCGGGGCTTTCATCTTCTTTGTACCATTAGGATTTACGATCAACAACCTGACGCTTTTCGGTTTCGTCCTGGCCATAGGTATCGTGGTGGATGATGCCATAATCGTTGTGGAAGCCGTACAGCATTACATTGACGACCAGCACCTGTCAGCCAAAGAAGCCACGCAAAGGGCCATGAAAGATATTTCCGGGCCGGTGATTGCCATTGCCCTGGTGCTGGCATCCGTATTTGTGCCTGTTGGATTTATTCCCGGTATTGTCGGACGGCTCTACCAGCAGTTCGCCATTACCATTGCAATTTCCGTTTTGATTTCCGCATTCGTTGCCTTGTCGCTGACCCCGGCTTTGTGCTCCCTTTTTCTTCAGCCCCGCAAACAGGGGGAAAAATCAAAAGGACTGGATCATTTCTTTTATCTTTTCAACCGATGGTTTGAACGCACCGCCGGCCGTTATACCGAAGGGGTAAGAAAGGGAATTAAAAATCTTCGTTATGTAGTCATCTTCCTGATTGTGATTATCGGGGCAACCGGAATCCTGGTGAAGAATAAAGCGACTGCCTTCATTCCTCTAGAAGACGAAGGCAGGGTTTATATTACTTATGAAATGCCCGAAGCTTCTTCCACCCAACGTTCCGTAGAAGTTCTGGATACCCTGATGTCCATTTTAAAAACGGTAAAAGGTGTATCTCATTTTGCCGCTATTGCCGGATTGAACGTGGTAACCTTTTCCGCGAAATCAAATACGGGAACCATCTTCTGTTCCTTCGATCCATGGAATGAAAGAAAAGATAAATCGCTCAGTGAAAATGCCCTGATCTCCACCCTGCAAAAACGGTTTGCCGCCGTTAAAAATGCCAATGTTCTGGTTATCGCACCTCCTGCCATTCCGGGACTGGGCCGGACCGGGGGTTTCAGCTTCGAGCTGCAGCAACGGGAAAGCAATGATGATATAAAAGGTTTCGAAAAGGTGGTGCAGGATTTCACAAAGGCAGTCAACCAACGTCCTGAAATTGCCAGGGCATATACCTTTTTCAATGCCAAAACACCGGGTTACCAGATTACCGTGGACCGGAAAAAATGTGAAAAGCTGGGAGTCAGTATCCCTGAGGTATTCAGTACCCTGCATACCTATCTTGGTAGCTCCTACATCAATGACTTTACCATTTATAACAGGGACTTCCGCGTAGTAGCCCAGGCGGATACATCATACCGGGATAATATCCAGGCGCTGGGAAAATATTACGTGAAGAATAATATGGGAAACATGGTGCCCTTAAGCGCGCTGATCAATTATAAGGTGAATGAAAGTGCTGCCCTGATTTCCCACTTTGATCTCTATCGTTCTGCCACTTTCAATGGTGATGCCGCTCCCGGGTACAGCAGCGGACAGGCTATCAAAGCGCTTAAGGAAGTAGCCGATCAGACGCTGCCAAGTGGTTATGGATATGAATTTTCCGGGCTTACCCGTGAAGAAATTGCAGCCGGTTCCAGCACATTTTATGTCTTCCTGCTATCACTCGTTTTTGTTTTCCTCTTCCTGACTGCTTTGTATGAAAGCTGGTCAACGCCATTTGCCGTGTTACTGGCCGTTCCCCTCGCCGGTTTCGGTGCCATCCTGGCATTGTCTTCCTCGACAACACTTACCAATAATATATATGCTCAAATCGGTCTGATCACCCTGATCGGCCTGGCGGCAAAAAACTCAATCCTGATTGTAGAGTTTGCCAGGGAGCGTGTATTGCGTGGAGTGGAACTAACTACTGCTACGATCCAGGCCGTGGGCCTGCGATTGCGGCCGATCCTGATGACTTCGCTGGCCTTTATTTTCGGGATGTCGCCGTTGATTTTTGCCGGCGGCGCCGGGGCCGTAGCCAGGAAGACGATCGGTTATACGGTCCTCGGTGGAATGCTGGGGGCCACCCTGCTGGGTATATTTATCATTCCTGTTTTATTCGTTTTGATCACCCGGATGTCGTACGGTAAAAAGAAACTGGAGGAAATGGTGAAGGAACAACCGGCAGGGGAACATTGATGATCTTCACAATTTTTCCCGATTCATTGATCAACTACCCGGGCGAATATCCCTTAGGGCAAACATTTTCCCTCCGCAGCCGGAATAATCCGACCCCTCCAGGGTCAGAAGATTGCATTTTTTTACGGGCAGAAAATGCATAATCGGGAATAATCATACGCAACCCCGGGGTAAAAAATAATGTTCCAATGCCGGATGGACATGTATTTTCTTACTTATAAGATAATTTACTCTCATGCGTTTGCCATGCTTCAATAAAGCTACCCGACAAAGCCGGACGTGTCAGATTTTTTCCGAATTTCAATTTACAGGAGTAACCGATCCCCGAGGGGTCGGAATTTACCAGCTCGTTAATAATCGGTAGCGCCCGACCCTGGAGGGGTCGGAATTTATTAACCCGTTAATATTCGATAACACCCGACCCTGGAGGGGTCGGAGTATACTAGCCCGTTAATAATCGATAACGCCCGACCCTGGAGGGGTCGGAGTATACTAGCCCGTTAATAATCGATAACGCCCGA
>CAYNCU010000052.1:10539-20601 GCA_964395765.1 uncultured Roseivirgaceae bacterium
AATTTATTAACCCGTTAATATTCGGTAACACCCGACCCTGGAGGGGTCGGAGTATACTAGCCCGTTAATAATCGATAACGCCCGACCCTGGAGGGGTCGGAATTTATTAACCCGTTAATATTCGGTAACACCCGACCCTGGAGGGGTCGGAGTATTTCACCCGCCTCGAAAATATTAATATGTTTAATTATGCTGCTGCATCCATTTCATTAACCGGTAACCGTATTCTTCCGTTCCCAAAGCGCAGTTGGATAATATGACAAGCGAAATTTTCCGATGGGTGTCTATGACGAGAAAAGCATGATACCCTCCCGTTTCACCGTTATGAAAGAGCACCTCTCCCCCGCCCGGATTCATATAATGCCAGGCGAGTCCCACCTTCATCTGGCCTTTATCAAAAGTGACCTGATGGGTAAGGTCAATGGCTTTTTCAAGGTCTGCAGGGCCTTTGCCCCAATTCGCTTTGGCATATATCAGGAGGTCGGAAACCGTTGACCGGATGGACCCGGCCCCTGCCATAGCCTTGAATTCCCACGGCGGATTGTAGGAGCCGTCGGAATTATAACCTTTTGCGAACCTCGCCGAATCTTTGGCAGGAATAACGATCATGGTTTCTTTCATCTTCAGGGGTTCTGTAATTAATTTTTTGACCAGGGTCGCGTAATCTTCATGATACAGTCCGGAAAGCACTACGCCCAATGTGCCGAAAGCAAGGTTTGAATATTCATACTCGTCACCGGGTTTCCGGAAGGGTTTGAAGTTTTTATAAAAATCATATAAGTCGGTCCTGTCATAATCCGTATATGGATTATCCATCATTGAGCTGTGGAAATTTCCCGGCATCCTGGGCAGGCCGGAAGAGTGATCGGCCATTGTCTTCAGGGTCAGGGGTTGCCCCTCATAGCTGAGGGCAGGAATTGAATCGGGCAGGTATTTATTCAAAGGATCATCAAGTTCCAACAAGCCATGATCTGCTGCATTGGCCAGCAAAGTAGCGGTAAAGGTTTTAGTGATGGAACCGATCTCATAAATCGTATGTTCATCGGGTAATTGTTTGGTTCCGCGGGCGGTTTCGCCATAGCTGTAAAAAAATTCCTTGTTGTCTTTTATTATTCCGATACTCAGCCCTGCAGTAGCTTTCAGTTCGGTATACGGCCTCAGATCGGAATCAACTTCTTTGTCCAGATCTGTTTTCATCGGATTCGAGGATGGCACTGTATAATCCTTCTTCTCCTTTTTATTAACATAAGGCTTAAAATAAAAAGCCTGAAGTTTATCGTCGCCGTCAAGGCTGATTCCCATGGTAAGAGCCGCCGACTTAAAGGATGCCTTAAAGAGGCTCACACCATTCTCATCCGTTTCATAAGAAAGGTCATTCATATTCCCCAAAGGGTATAAATTATTTTCACATACGGCTTTAAATTGCTGAGGCGAAAGCGCTTTTCTAAAATCCTCTCCGGCCAGTGAATACAAGGCATTTGAATTTTTATCATTGAAGTATTGCCGGACAAGCTGGGAGACCGAATCAATTTTCTGCTGATGTGTTTGCTGGGCTATGGTACAAGCTGATGTGCCGGCGATGATCAGGAATAATAATATTTTTTTCATGGGTTCATTTTTCAATTCTTATTAAAAATTAAAATTAAAAACCGGAATTGGCGCACTTCAATTCATCCGGAAATAAAATCAATATACGGGTCAATCCTTTGCCAACGCTCTTTTAATCATTTGTTCCAGGTTCTGCACGGTTTCATCCACGATGATACCCTGGGGATCGACCATATAAAAATGCGGGATGGCCCTGACCTTAAAATAATTCCACTCCCTGGATTTTTCACCGGCATACACAATGGGCCATTGGTAATTATTCTTCTCGACAAATTTTTTCATGGCTTCAAAGCTCTTATCATAGGAGATGCTGTAGAAAGTAACCTTGTATTTCTTTATAAGCGCCGGGATGTCTTTCATGGCAGCCACACAGGGCCTGCACCAGGTAGCCCACAAATCGATGACCACGTATTTTCCCCTGAAGTCATTAAGGGGGATGGTATCCCCCTTTTCATCCGGAAGCCTGATATCAATGATTTTAGTATTCCGGAGGCCGTTGATCCTTTCATCCTTGATCTTTTTTCCAAGATTCACAACCGCCGAATCGTCAGAGTTGTCGAGCACGGCATCGATCATGGCGATCTCATCGTCCTTCTTCGCCCAAGGGTAACCATACAGGTTATTAAAGATAGCAATAACGGCCAGGTCCTTTGTTCGCTCGTTCTTTATGGATGAAATTTCGCTGATCATGCCGGCAATCAAGCCTGGCTTTTTCCGGTATTCGAAATATTTTTTCCATAAATAATTAGATGAATAGACATTATCCAGGCTGTCAAATAAATGACCTGACTGGCTATAGGACGGTATAAAAAATATAAAAATGAACAGGATGGAAAGAATATAACCTGGTTTAATTATCAACATATCCCCAATACCGGCTTTCCGATTTGTTTCTTCCTGTCTTCCGGAATTTCTATTTGAACAATGAGGCATATTGATCGGGTATGGCATCTATGGATCTGATTTGTATATCTTTATAATAGACTTCGGCAGCTTCACTCTGCAGTTGAATTTTCCCACCGACCAGGGGAACTTCCTTACCATCCACGAGATGACGTGAATTCTTGAGTACCATTTCCACATG
The DNA here is from genome assembly GCA_964395765.1 of uncultured Roseivirgaceae bacterium. Lineage (GTDB taxonomy): Bacteria > Bacteroidota > Bacteroidia > Cytophagales > Cyclobacteriaceae > DATDPY01. The sequence continues at coordinate 13,232 of CAYNCU010000052.1, forward strand.
CCCGTTGACGATATGGATGCTTTTGTCTTCATAGGAAATAAGCTCTATCTCGTTCCATTCCCCAACGGGATTTTCATAATCCGCCGCATGCATACAGAAGCCTCCGTTGCCGCTTCCCGCGCCTAACGGTAAAAAGGGTTCTTTCACGGATGCTTCGGGATTCATAACCCCTTCCGGGAGGTACGCCCTGATATCGATCCCGGAGGTAGCCATGCTCCAGTAGTCACCCATGTGGCCTTCCATGATCTGGAATTCCTGAGATAACATCCAGGCTCTCCAGTAATCAATGCCGCATTCACCGGAGGAATTATATAAGATTCCGGAATCCCGGAGCTTATCGGTTCGCGGTTCCCACTTTTTCTCGCCCCATTTTACTTTGAGCCGAAGATCATAATTTTTATAATCTTTCTTCGTGAAAACACATCCGTAAATCTCTCCGCTGATCCGTAAAACAGGAACACCGTTTTCGTCAATCACCGAAAAAACCTGGCTTTCATTTTTATTATACCCGATGGGAGGAATGCTGTCGCCGTTTTCATCCCTGGGAACTTCGCCTTTGTAACCGTTGTGTAACCGGTAACCTTCGTAGGTATTCCACTGGGATAAATTTTTATCAAGTAATGATGTCCATCCCTGTTCCCGGTTGCAGGAGGATAGTAATACAACAGTAACTAAACAAAACGATAATCTTTTGATAAGAATTGATTCATATTTCATGCTGAAAGATAAAATTTTGATTCTCAATAACAAATTGTAAAATTGTAGAATTTCATAAATGCCGATTCTCTTTTACAATTACATACAAAAGGAACCGAAATGTTTGGAATTGAAAACTATTTTGGCTTTTTAGCCGCCGGAATTATCCTGAACCTGACACCGGGAGCGGATACATTGTACATTTTAACCCGGAGTGTATCGCAGGGGAAAAGGGCCGGCAATTATTCGGTATTCGGAATAATAGCCGGCACCATGATCCATACCACCTTAGCTGCCCTCGGACTTTCCATCATCCTTGCAAAATCCGTGACCGCCTTTATGACGGTAAAGTACCTCGGCGTGGCCTACCTGATTTACCTGGGCGTAAGAATGATCATAAATAAGAATAATATATTTGATTCCGCTTCACAGCAAATTGAACGGACTCACCTATGGAAGATCTTCCGTCAGGGAATGCTTACAAACCTTCTTAATCCCAAGGTGGCTTTGTTTTTCCTTGCCTTTTTACCCCAGTTCGTAAATGTCCATAATACCTATGGCGCTTTACCGTTTTTATTGCTTGGAATGACCTTTATGACAACCGGTTTGGCCTGGTGCCTGGTGCTGGCGAATTTTTCTTCTTCCATTACCGGCACCCTGAGAAACAATGACAGGATCGGGAAATGGATGCAAAGGATGAGCGGCCTTATTTTCATATCCATCGGGCTCAAACTGCTGATGAGCCGTAAATAGCGGAGGATGATCACGCAAACGATTATAAGAACAAAGATATCTGGTTACCGGTATTATTGATAAATAATCATGATCATGATCCGGGAACTAATCTGCAGCTTTTAACATAACGTATACGGTTATTGCGTTATAGTCAATAAATTATTAAATAGTGATTCGGATGCTGACCTTCAACGCTAAACAGTTCAAAGTATTCAAATATTAAACCGACAAAAACAATGAACACTGAAAGCCTCGCTAAAATCTTTTTATGGGAACTTGAACTCGAATCCAAAGCTTCCCGCAAATGCCTTGAAAGGGTTCCTGAAAAACTATTCGACTGGAAACCTCATGAAAGGTCCATGAACATGGGATACCTGGCACTGCTGGTGGCCGATATCCCCAAATGGATCACCTTTATGGTGGAAGATTCGGAAATCGATTTTGTCAATTACGAACGTTTCAAATTTGAAGCGACGGCAGACTTACTTAAACGTTTCGATGAGAACCTGGTGGGTGCAAAGAAGTCCCTTCAGTATATCACCGATGAAGGCTTATCGGAAATGTGTTATCTGAAAAATAACGGGCAGGTGCTTTATAGTTCGCCGAAAAATGAAAATGTGGCTTCTTCGCTGAATCATTGGGTCCACCACCGGGGACAACTTACCGTCTACTTACGACTGAATGATATCCCTGTTCCTTCCATTTACGGACCTTCAGCGGACGACAGAACTTTTTAGTTCATCATGATTCCTTCCCGAACAGATCTATTGCGGCAACAGGAAACGACAACTGTACACACAATTGTTAAATATTGATTTTACCATTAAACTAGATAAGGTATTCGAGTTCAATTTCATCCCGAACCGGAATTCCATTGTAGCCGGCAAGCGGTATTTCGGGCTTCAGTTTCCTGTATTCTTCCATAATATTTTCCCGGATACCGCATATCGAAAACCCGTTCTTCTGGTAAAAGGCAAGGGCATGGGTATTATCGTTGGTAGTCACCAGCCATATTCTCTTTACCCCTGAAATCCTGGCTCCTTCCTTTACTTCATCGATGAGCATTTTTCCCACTCCGGCCTGTTCCCTTTTGGCCAGCAACGAAGTGATCTCCATCTCCGATCCGTTTATGGAATAAGTGATAAAACCAATGGGCACTGAAATTTCGGAGACAATATATCCCCGTTGTTCCTCAAGGTGTATTTTTTTCCCTTTACTGACTAATGTTTTTGAGCCCCAGGTTTCTATCCATTGACTTTCCAGCCAGAGAAGATCGGTTTTTTCAACAGGCCTGATTTCCATGTTTTTTATTTCAACAATAATTGTTTTTTGAAATTTGTCATTGGTGGTTTATGTTAACCGGATCACTGCCGGCAGAAATTTTAATTCTGTAATATTATTAAGATTTATTGAATCCGTTGCAACTTTTTCCCCTTCTGATTCGTCTTTTAATCAACAAATCCACAACCCATGTCATTTTATTTTTTTAAATCAGCCATCCGGAATTACCGGAAATACAGGCTTTATACAATCATCAATATAACCGGTCTGTCCATCGCCATTGCCCTCGGTATCCTGATATACCTGTATATCCAGGATGAACTTTCCTATGACGGATTCCATTCTAATAAAAGCCGGATATTCCGCATTGATGCAAAGAATTATGTCTACGGCAATGACGCGGTAGATTTTCCTCTTGAAAAAGACCATTCCTTCCGCTTTGTCTGGCTTCCTTCTGCCCTGGCCCCTACTCTCAGCGAGGAAATCCCTGACATTGCCGAAATATCAAGATATTCTGATGACGAAGCCATTGTTTCGGCCGGCGATAAGGCTTTCAATGAAAAGATTGTGTTCGTGGATCCGGGTTTCCTGAAAATGTTTGACTTTAAAATGATCGAGGGAGACAGGAATTCGGTTTTGAACGACCTTCACGATATCGTAATTACTCCCTCCATCGCTAAGAAATATTTCGGCGATGAGGATCCCGTTGGAAAGGCACTTCACCTGACTATATGGGATAATAAAAATGATTTTGTTGTTACGGGGATCATTCAGGATTCACCGGGTAACTCAAGTTTTAAATTCAATATTCTCATTCGTCAGGAATTAAGGGCATGGTATAAGGAAGAGTATGATAACTGGAACTCATTTAATGTCCCTGTATTTATCGAACTGGCGGCAAACACCAGCCGGGAGCAGTTCGATAAACGGCTGGAGGTATTTAAAGATAAATATTTCGGGAAAACAATAGCCGATGAAAGAGCTAAACAAAAGCTGCCTGATTCGGCAAAGGTTTTCGAGCTTGTCCTGCAACCGTTAACTAAAATACACCTCGATAATAAAGTCGGGTGGTTTGAATCCAGCGATATTACCTATTCATGGATCCTCGGCGGGATCGGCTTTCTTATTTTTATTATTGCCTGCCTGAATTATATTTCCCTTTCTGTGAGCAGCGCCGGAGGAAGAACAACAGAAATCGGTATTCGTAAGGTGCTTGGGGCCCGCAAGTCGTCCCTGGCCGGAAATTTCTGGGGAGAATCCCAGTTACTGGCTTTTATTTCTCTTGTGGTGGGAATTGTACTGGCTTTTATCCTGGTCGATCCTTTCGGCCGGTATGCCGGCAAAAGTCTTACTATGTTACCGGCATTCAATTTCTGGTTTTGCCTCTTCCTGGTGATTACCGTATTCCTGACCGGCGTTCTGGCAGGCGGTTATCCTGCCCTCTTCCTTTCCCATTTCCAGCCCCTGGAAGTATTGAGGCTTAATCGTTCGGGTAAGTATAATCTTTCATTCACACGGGGCCTTGTCATACTTCAGTATGCATTGTCAGGAATCCTCATCACTTCCTCGCTGATCATGTTTCGGCAGATGCGTTTCGTTACGACCCATGAATTGGGGTTTAATAAAGAACAGGTGATCGTACTTCCCACCTATACCGGTTGGACGGATGAAGGAGAGCGTATGATCAACGACCTGAAAAATGAACTAAAGAAATTTCCCGAAGTGAAATACGTTTCCGGAACCAACACTTCATTTAACCGGGGAGGCTGGTCGAGGCATGGTTTTGAGGTGAATGGAAAACAGCATGCCGCCTATTTGTACCGCGTGGATCCCGATTATATAAAAACACTGGGAATAACGATCATTGACGGGCGTGATTTTCGTTCTCAAAACACCTTTGATGCAAACCATGCCATCCTTGTGAACGAAGCGCTGGTAAAAGATCTCGGATGGGATAACCCGCTTGGCCGGCACCTTATCTGGGACCGGGATAGTGTAGCCGATGAGGTGGTCGGCGTGGTAAAGGATTATCATTTCCTCGGATTCACCGAAAAGATTCAGCCCGAAATCATAGCCCTCAGTCCGGCCGTTGCCAAGATCACCACGGCTTTGATAAAGATTAGCCCGGAAAATATGCCCGGAACATTAGACAAAATTGAAAAAGAATGGAAATCACTTTATCCCGGGAAACCGTTCGATTATTCTTTCCTCGACCAGGATGTTGATGCCCAGTATTCCGGTTATCGTAGATGGATGATGATCATGAGCTGGGCCACGGGGCTGGCCATCTTTATTGCCTGCCTGGGATTGTTCGGCCTGGCCGGGATCAGCGCTTCCAACCGCACCCGGGAAATCAGCATACGCAAGGTTTTCGGCGCCGACATTTCAAGACTGTTCATCCTGATGAATAAGGAGGTTATTCTTCTTGCCATGATTTCGTTTATTATTGCCGCCCCGGTATCCTGGTATTTCATGAATAAATGGCTGGATACCTTTGCCTACCGGATTGGAATCCCATGGCTAGCCTTTGCCGCAGCGGCTGTTTCCGGAATACTCGTGGCTGTTTTAACGGTTAGTTATCACAGCATCAAAACGGCGCTTATCAATCCGGCGAAAATATTGAAGTATGAATGAAACGAAAGGCAGGTCCGGGTGAAATGATCTTTCTTATTCATGTATGGCTTCACAGTTAAAATTGATTTTCTGAAAATTTAATGCATTTAAACATTCAATCAGATTACATCTTTTACGGAGTTATCTTAACCTGATCGACCTTACGATAAAATAAATTATAATTAATAATAGTAATCCTACGAGTGTGAATAAAACGGGAGTGAACCACTTACTCATATTCATGGAAGGATTTGAAGCAGCCGATATCGTAGCCATAGCAATATCAGTAAACAAAATCACTATTATTAACTTCGTGTAACGTAACATTTTTGTCGCATTCAGATATTGACGCCGGGCGTTTTCTTCCGTAATTCTGACAGTATAATTGAAAACATGAGGAAATTTATTCAGGAAGGAAAGGACACTGTAAAAAACGGTTCCCATTAGAGGTAAAATAAAAATCGTTCCCTTGCTGTCGAAACGGTCTGGTCTTCCAGAAAGGTCGAAATGAGCAGGAATCTTGTCCGGCAATTGCCTGAATTTACCAAGTACCAAAGCCCATAGAATGATCAGCAAGGCCCACCCGGTAATATCCAGGAATCGATCGATGGAATCCGGCTCTGGTTTTATTTTAGGCTTGGCCATGCGCTAAAATAAACCCTTACAATTATTTTTATACCTGCCGGGGTAAAACAGGTTTTATACCCGGTCCATTTTTTTTAAGACCCAAAGGTTGAAAGTCCAGTAAATGCCGAAAGCGATGATGCCGGAAAGAATACCCCCCATAAGATCTCCCAGGCCGGCTCCCTTTTCCCAGAAAAAGATACCGAAGATAAATCCGCTGATCATCGATACAAGCGCGGTAAACTGAAATAAATTCAAGGATAACAACTTTCCCTTAAATTTGAATTTCCCCCAAATCGGAAGGGTTATGCCATATTGAATGATCAATGCACCAAGCGTAGCAAAAGGCAGGAAAATCGTGTAAAAATCAATATCATTTGCATTGAAGAGGCCCTTATGTTCAAAAATCAGGTTGTATAAAATTAACATTCCCAATACTACCAGTATTCCCGCGAGCGTCGGAATAAATGTTTTCAGAATTCTTGCTTTCATAGGTTTAATTTTATAAAAAATAAATACAGTATATAATTTTATCTATAACGTTATGCAGGGATGATTTATTCCCCCTCTATTAAAAAATAATTTGAAAAAAAAGCTGTTAATTAAAAGTCTTCTTCGGGTTTAAATTTATATATATTTAGCATTTACGACAAACAGTCACCGGGAAAACTTCTTCCGGAGTGGATTTCATAAATAAAAATGCCTTTCCTGACCCCAGGATCATCATCCGTGATGTTTTTGGTCTCCTCCGGGTCCGCAGAAAAAATTCCAATCCCTTTCAGTTGAAAATCATTGCCGGATGCCCGAGGGCTTTTCTGAAGATGCTCATCTGGCCGATATGATAGGCTTCATGTGAAGCTGTAAAAGCTAAACCCTCCAGCATGGTTTTCCCGTTGATAGGAAGGGGAAAAGGAAGCTCGTCCAATAAACTTTCTTCAGGGATCGCCGGAAGTGCCTTAAGGAGAAAATCGGAATAGATCCTCCAATAATTTATAGTATCCTGTAGTCCCGGATAGTCGAACGTTTCATCGATCTTTCTCCCGTTCGGCGGGGGAGCTCCCCGGATGATAAATAAGTCAAGATGAGGGTAAGGTTCCGTTATCATTCCCATTCTTGAAGCGTTCCGGTACCGTCCCGATAACAAATGACCCGCAATCCACTTCAGGTGATTGCCATGCGGGCTTATCCGTGTCTCAGCTTCCTTTTCATTGATTCCTTCCAGTACATTTACATACCAGCGGGTGTTAACCTCCAACAATTTTGATATTAATTCAATGTCTTTCATTTCGATTCGATGAATATTATTTCCCCGTTAACCGATGGAAAGTTAGGGTATCAAAATAAATCGTCAGTGAATCGAGCTTGCCTTGTCTGACTTCCCACAGTTCCGCCACATCCCCTTTAATTTTTTTATTGCCGGG
>CAYNCU010000053.1:0-17299 GCA_964395765.1 uncultured Roseivirgaceae bacterium
TCCGGGTATGGAAGGGTAACCGCTCAATCCATTCGTCCCGGACTAAGGTCCGAGTATGGCTTAACCATTCAACTGAAATTAAATTAATGCCTCTGTTTAAAGACATATTGAATCATATTTCCCTGACAAGTACTTCCGGAACTTTGGATATTGCAGTTTCCGGGATCAGTTTTGATTCGAGAACCGTCGAAAATGGATTTTTATTTGTAGCAGTTAAAGGAACGGTGGTTGACGGCCATGATTTCATAAATACCGCGATTGAAAAAGGAGCCGTTGCCATTGTTTTGGAAGAATACCCTGTTTCGTTGCCCGGGAAGGTTTCAGCCGTTCAGGTCAGGAACAGCTCGGAAGCCCTGGGAATTATTGCCTCCAATTTTTATGGTAACCCTTCTGAAAAAATGAAGCTGTCCGCAGTAACGGGAACCAACGGAAAAACCACCATTGTTACTCTTTTATTTAACCTGTTTCGGAAGCTTGGATATAAAGCGGGAATGTTTTCCACCATCCGGAATAAAATCAACGATACTGATATTGCTTCCACGCATACCACGCCTGATGCCATACAATTAAACCGGTTGATGGCCGATATGGTAAAGGAAGGATGTACTCACTGTTTTATGGAAGCAAGTTCCCATGCGCTGGATCAAAATCGGTTATCCGGATTGAAAATTGATATCGCGATCTTTACCAATATTACTCACGATCACCTGGATTATCACAAAAACTTCGAATCCTACCTGGCTGCTAAAAAGAAGCTATTTGACGGATTGGACCGTCAATCCTTTGCATTAGTGAATACCGATGACAAGAGAAGTTCGGTGATGGTTCAGAATTCTCACGGAAATATTAAGACTTTCGGATTAAAAAATCCTGCTGATTTCAAATCGAAAATCATATCCAGCACTTTCCAGGGCCTTGAATTGAATATAGATAACCGCTCCGGCTGGTTCCAGTTGGTGGGCGAATTCAATGCTTATAACCTGACGGCTGTTTATGCAACAGCAGTGCTTATGGGCGAACAGGAAGAGAATGTTTTGACTGTTTTATCCGCGCTTAGCCGTGTACCCGGCCGCTTTGAGGTGGTAAAGCCGGCATCGGGAATCAATGCGATTGTCGATTATGCCCATACTCCCGATGCCCTGGAAAATGTTCTTAAAACGATTGATGAACTAAGGACGCGGAATGAAAAGCTGATCACGGTATTGGGTTGCGGAGGAAACAGGGATCGTGAAAAAAGACCGAAAATGGCGGCCATTGCATGCCAGTTCAGCGACAGGATCGTGTTGACTTCAGACAACCCGAGGAATGAGGATCCTGAAAGTATTATCGATGATATGGAAAAAGGCGTACAGCCTTCCGATTATAAAAAAACATTGAAAATCATTGACAGGCGGGAAGCGATAAAGGCGGCCTGTTCCATCGCCATGAAACATGATATTATCCTGTTAGCGGGAAAAGGGCATGAGACTTACCAGGAAATCAATGGCGTAAAATATGATTTTGACGACAGGGCCGTATTGGGTGAAATGCTCGATATGGTTTTTAAAAATTAGTTTATGCTGTATTATCTTTTCAGTTACCTGGATCACGAATTTGATCTGATCGGTGCGGGAGTGTTTCAGTACATATCCTTCAGGGCGGGCATGGCCGCGTTGCTGTCACTGATCATTACCATAACCTATGGTAAAAAACTGATCGGCATATTGCGGAACAAACAGGTAGGAGAAGAGATCAGGGACCTGGGTTTAACAGGACAGTCCGAAAAGAAGGGAACTCCCACGATGGGGGGAATCATAATGATATTAGCCATTGTTGTTCCCACTTTATTATTTGCCAAACTGCAGAACATTTATATTCTTCTTCTTATTCTGGCGACCTTATGGATGGGCCTGATCGGATTTCTTGATGATTATATTAAGGTCTTTAAAAAGAACAAGGAAGGTCTTCGGGGAAAATTTAAAGTTTTCGGGCAGGTTTCACTGGGTCTTATTATCGGGCTTACCCTTTACTTTAACCAGGATGTGGTGGTCCGCCAGTTCAAACGTCCTCCTGTAAGATCAACACAAATTGAATCCGTGGAAATACCTTATAAGGATGTAAAATCCACTACCACCACTATACCTTTCGTAAAAAATAATGAGTTCGACTACAATCTTTATATCCTTCCTCCCTGGTTAACCATGATATTTTATGTGATCGTGGTGATCATAATAATAACCGGCGTTTCCAACGGGGTCAATATTACCGATGGGATCGACGGGCTGGCGGCAGGGACATCCGCTATCGTCGGCCTTACCCTGGCCATACTTGCCTACCTGTCCGGTAACATTATCTTTTCCAGTTACCTGAATATAATGTACCTGCCTAATACCGGTGAAATAGTGATTTTCTGTACTGCCTTTGTCGGAGCCTGCATCGGGTTTTTATGGTACAATGCTTTTCCGGCGCAGGTTTTTATGGGTGATACCGGCAGTCTTACCCTGGGGGGTATTATCGCTGTTCTGGCTCTGGCGATCAGGAAGGAATTATTAATTCCGATCCTGTGCGGGATATTCATGGTTGAAGATTTTTCCGTGATTTTGCAGGTATCATGGTTTAAATACACGAAAAAGAAAACCGGTGAAGGTCAGAGGATCCTTAAAATGGCGCCGTTACATCATCATTACCAGAAAATGGGTATGCATGAGTCGAAGATTGTGACCCGGTTCTGGATTGTAGGAATATTATTGGCAATTATAACCCTGGCAACATTAAAATTACGATGAGCCCTGAAGATAAAAGAATAGCGATCCTGGGAGCAGGAGAAAGCGGTGTAGGTGCAGCCTTGCTTGCCAAAGCCAGGGGCTTTGCCCCGTTTGTTTCGGATAACGGTAAAATAAAGCCTGAAAACAAATCCGCTTTGCTTACTAAGAGTATTGCAGTGGAGGAGGGTCAGCATACGGAAAGTATAATACTATCTGCCGATGAGGTTATCAAAAGCCCGGGCATCCCGGACAATGCACCTTTAATCCTGAAATTAAAGGAAAAAAATATCCCGGTTATTTCCGAAATCGAATTCGCAACGAGATATACGCAGGCCAGATTTATCGCGGTAACCGGCACCAATGGGAAAAGCACTACTACTTTTCTCACTTATCACTTACTCCGGGAATCAGGATTAAACGTGTGTATGGCAGGCAACGTGGGCAATAGTTTTGCCAGGGAAGTGCTGAACGGAGATCATGATTTCTTTGTCCTTGAACTCAGCAGTTTCCAATTGGATAATATGTATTCATTCAAAGCGGATACTTCCGTCCTCCTGAATATTACATCCGATCATCTCGACCGGTACGATCATGAAATGAATAATTATGTGATGAGTAAGTTCAGGATTTTACAAAATCAAACGGCCACCGATAAGTTTATTTATTTTAATGATGACCCTGTTATAAAAGATCATCTTGAAAAATCAAGTGTTATTCCGGTCAAGATTCCGGTCTCTTTAAAGGAAAAAACAAGAGAAGGCGCCTACGTGGAAAATAATGTACTTCATTTCAGCACCATCCCCTGCTCTTCCGGAGAATTTGTTCTTACAACAAAAGAAATTCCGTTGACAGGACCGCATAACATGGTCAATGTCATGTGCGCCGTGGTGGCTGCATATAATGCCGGAGTCGATCCCGTTCAGATTAAAAACGGTCTCAAAAATTTTGTCAACTTCCCTCACCGCATGGAAAAAGCAGGCGTCGTCAATGGCGTTACCTGGATCAATGATTCGAAGGCCACCAATGTGGATTCGACCCGATATGCTCTCGACAGTTATAATGACCCGATCATCTGGATATGCGGTGGTATTGACAAGGGAAATAATTATGATTCCATCCGAAACCTGGTTCACAGGAAAGTAAAGGCCATTGTCTGCCTGGGAAAGGATAATTCAAAGATCATTGAGAATTTCAAAGATGAAGTTGAACTGATTGTCGATACGGATAACATTAAAAAAGCGGTCCGGAAAGCTTATGACTTGGCAGATCCCGGCGATGTCGTATTGCTGTCGCCGGCCTGTGCAAGTTTCGATCTTTTCAGGAATTATATTGACCGGGGCGATCAGTTCCGGGAAGCAGTTAAGGAATTTAATAATAAAAACGGCCATAAAATTATATAAGGATGCTTATAAAATGGTTACAAAGAAACCTTAAAGGAGATCCGATCATCTGGTCGATCGTATTCATTCTTTCATTGATCAGCATACTGGCAGTATACAGTGCTACCGGAACACTTGCCTTCCGGCTGATGAAAGGGAATACCGAATATTATCTGTTCCGGCACACCATGATGATCCTGCTGAGCCTGTTTGCCATGTGGGTGGCTCATAAAATCGACTACCGATATTATTCCAAGATTTCCAGGTTTTTCCTGTGGCTGGCAGTTCCGTTGCTGATTTTCGCCTGGAAATTCGGAACCAATATCAACGAAGCATCACGCTGGATAACCATTCCGATCATAAACCAGATGTTCCAGCCTTCCGACCTCGCCAAGCTTGCACTGATCACGAACCTGGCCGCCATGCTTTCGAAAAAACAGCAGAATATTGATGACCTCAGCAATGCGCTGGTGCCTATGCTTTTATGGTGCGGGCTGATTTGCGGGCTGATCGCCATGACCAATTTCTCAACGTCGATCCTGCTTCTGATTACCTGTATGCTTGTCTTGTTTCTCGGAAGGGTTCCGGTCAAATACCTTTTAATGCTGGTTTTCATCGGGATCCTTGCCGGGGCGGTTGCTTTTTCTTTCGGTCAGAGGGGACAAACAGTGGTTAGTCGAGTAAAAGATTTTCTGAATCCGACGGAAGTGCCCTACCAGGCGCAACAATCCAATATAGCCATCGCCACCGGTGGAATTACAGGGAAGGGTCCCGGCAATAGCGATGAAAAGAATTTCCTGCCCCATCCCTATTCTGATTTTATTTATTCCATACTGGTGGAAGAATACGGGTTAATCGGTGGAGTGGTCATCGTACTGCTATACCTGGCATTATTATACCGGGGCATGTTGACGGCAGCAAAAAGCGATCGTGCTTTCGGGGGGCTGTTATCGGCGGGGCTAAGTTTCGCGGTGGTGATGCAGGCAATGGTGAATATGGGAGTAGCGGTAGGCCTGGGTCCTATCACCGGTTTGCCATTACCCTTGGTGAGTATGGGAGGGACTTCCCTGCTTTTCACCGGTATTGCAATGGGGATTATTCTCAGTGTAAGCAGGGGAGAGATTGAAGAAAACTATGCTAAGGTCAATGAACTAAGAAATGTTTCAAAAGCAGCATAATAAGGAATGAATACGGACCGGAAATACAGGATCATATTAAGCGGTGGAGGCACCGGAGGGCATATTTTCCCTGCCCTGGCGGTGGCGGATACAACCATGAAGCTTTATCCCGGTTCGGAAGTTCTTTTCGTCGGTGCCAGGGGAAAAATGGAAATGGAAAAAGTACCCCAGTCGGGATACAGGATTAAAGGGCTGCCGGTAGCCGGATTGCACAGAAGCTTTTCCGTCCGTAATCTTCTTTTCCCATTCCGGCTTATTATCAGCGTATCACAGGCCTCTTCCATTATAAAGGAATTCCGGCCCGATGCCGTAGCAGGATTCGGCGGCTTTGCTTCCGGCCCGCTTCTCTGGGTAGCATCGGGAAGAAAAATCCCTTCTGTCATCCAGGAACAGAATTCTTTCGCCGGCATTACCAATAAACTGCTGTCGAAAAGAGTGAATCGTATTTGCGTTGCTTATGAAGGAATGGAAAAATATTTTCCGGGAGATAAAATAGTTCTCACCGGGAACCCCGTACGGGACGATATATTCGACCTGCAGGGCAAAAAAGAAAAAGCCTGTCAGCATTTCGGTTTCGATCCTGGCAGAAAAACGATATTGGTAATCGGGGGTAGTCTCGGGGCGCGGACCATAAACAGGAGTATCTATAACGGATTGAAAAAATTCCAGGATGCCGGAGTTCAGATGATCTGGCAGGTCGGCAAAATATACAGTGATGAGTACAGGGAGAAGCTGCAGAATTTTCAGTTGCCGGATATCCGTGTGGTTGATTTCATCCGGGAGATGGACCTGGCTTATGCCGTTGCCGATGTGGTCATCTCCAGGGCAGGCGCCATCACGGTTTCTGAATTAAGTGCCGCCGGCAAGGCTTCCATTCTGGTACCCTCGCCCAATGTGGCCGAAGATCATCAGACTAAAAATGCAAACAGCCTGTTTAACAGATCTGCCGTACTGCTTGTCAGCGATGAAGAGGCGCCTGGCAAACTGGCAGATATCGCATTGGAATTAATCCATGACGAGCAACGATTAAAGGAATTATCGGATAATATAAAAACGCATGCCCGCAGGGATGCAGCGGATCATATTGTAAAAATCATAACCGGTTTACTGAATTGACATTCGAACATAAACATATTTTTTACTTTATCGGCATTGGTGGTATTGGCATGAGCGCCCTGGCACGGTGGTTCATTGCCGATAAAAAGCAGATATCGGGATATGACCGTACTAAAACTTCCCTCACGGAACAACTGGAAAAGGAAGGGATGAAAATAAATTATACCGATACGGTGGAAAACATTCCTGAAGAGGTAAAAGAAAATCCTGAACATTCAATAATCGTTTATACGCCTGCGATCCCGAAGGACAGTCGCCAGTTACGGTATTTCTTCGATCATGGATTTGAAATTCACAAAAGGTCGGAAGTCCTTGGCATGCTTACACACGATCATTTTACCATAGCAGTAGCCGGGACCCATGGTAAAACAACAACTTCTTCTATGATCGCCCATACATTTAAAACATCAGGAAGAAAATCCATAGCCTTCCTTGGAGGGATCCTCCAGAATTATAATTCCAACCTGCTGATGAATATAAACGGGGATGGTGATCTGACCATAGTCGCTGAAGCCGATGAATACGATCGTTCCTTCCTGAAACTCATCCCGGATGCTGCGGTAATTACCGCCGCAGATGCCGATCATCTTGATATTTACGGGTCGCTTGAATCCATGCGGGAATCTTTTGGAAAATTTATCGATGGCATAAGGAAAAACGGGAAACTATTTATCAAAAAAGGACTATTGCCGAAGCTTCCCCATAAGAATAATGAAATTGAAATCAAGGAATACAACCTGGATCACAGCCCGGTTCGTGCTGCCAATATTATCACCGATAAAGAAGAAATCCGGTTTGATTTTATTTCGCCGGAGATTGAAATCAGCAACATCCCGCTTGCTCAGCCCGGCAGTCATAATGTTGAAAATGCCGTGGCGGCCATTGCCGTTTGCCTCTCCTGCGGAATCACCGAAGGGCAGATCAAGGAAGCTTTCTCTACGTATCGTGGAGTTAAACGCAGGTTTGAGTACATCATATTAAAACCCGGACTGGTATTCATCGATGATTATGCGCATCACCCGGAAGAGATCAGGGCCTTTATCAATTCGGTTAAAGCGATTTATCCCAAAAGAATGTTAACCGCTGTTTTCCAGCCGCACCTGTATTCGAGGACCAGGGATTTTGCCGCGGAATTTGCCGACAGCCTTTCCCCTGCCGATGATATCATTTTACTCGATATATACCCTGCCAGGGAACTGCCGATCCCAGGTGTGACATCGGAATTGATTTTCAACCATATTCATAAAAATGCCAAGACATTGTGCATGAAGGATGAGTTGGTAGATATCCTGAAACAAAGAAAAATTGACGTCCTGGCTACCATCGGTGCCGGGGATATTGACAAGCTGGTACAACCGATAAAGGAAATGCTGATAACGAAAGGATGAAATTTCTGAAGAAAATAAGGAAAGAAGTGAAGGTCATTTTCCTCGTGATAGTGGCGCTGATCAGTATCGCGTGGGCAGAAAAAAGACAGAATAAAATCGTGTGCAATTCGATACGGGTTAAAATCATAAACCCGGAGGAAAGCAATTTTGTCGATGAAAAGGAAATTGTAAAACTTGTTTCCGGGGACCGGGCCGTTCCGTTAATCGGGAATACCTATGACCGGATCAACCTGAAAGAAATCGAGACCAGGGCTGAGTCAAATAAATACATACAGGAGGCGGAAGCCTTTAAGGATCATAAAGGAGACCTTATCGTAGATGCCTATGTGGCCGTTCCGATAGCCAGGATCATGAGGCCGGGAAAGCCGGATATGTATATTACGGAAAAAGGTGAGCTGATCGATACCTCCCCGAAATATACCTCAAGGGTTTTACTGATCACCGGGGATTACGTCAATAATTTTTCGCAATCCATTAAAAAAGATACTACCCAGCAAAAGCTGTTTGATTTCCTTGAATTCATCAATAACCATCCTTTCTGGAAAGCCCAGATCGCCCAGATCGATATGGATAAGGACGCAGACCTCGTTTTATATCCCGAAGTAAGCAAACAATATATCCAGTTCGGGAGCCTGGAGGATTGGCCTGCCAAAATGTTTAAACTGAAAATATTTTATGATAAAATACTCCCCTTCAAAGGTTGGAACACCTATTCAAGGGTAAACCTGGAATATGAAAATCAAATAATCTGTGAATAACCGGATATACATATGGAAAAAGAAAAAATAATTGTAGGTCTTGATATAGGAACTACCAAGACCTGTGCCATCGTTGGCCGCCAGAATGAATACGGGAAGCTCGAGGTGCTGGGCATGGGCAAATCCGTTTCAGAAGGAGTCAACAGGGGTATCGTCACCAATATTGAGAAAACCATTAATAGCATTGAAACGGCCATTAATGAAGCCGAAAATCAATCCGGCATAAACATCAAAGTGGTGAATGTCGGGATTGCCGGGCAACACATCCGCAGTACTGTCCAGCATGGCGGAATAACCCGTGAGTCATCGGAGGATGAAATTAACCTCGAGGATATTAACCGTCTTACCAACGATATGTATAAGATCGTAACTCCTCCGGGCAATGAGATCATTCATGTAATGCCACAGGATTATTATGTCGATTATGAAGATAACATCAAGGACCCGGTAGGCATGACGGGCGTAAGGCTGGAAGCCGACTTTCACATCATCACGGCCCAGACCAGCGCCATCAATAATGTGAATAAATGCGTCCGTAGGGCCGGCCTTGAAATAGAGAATTTAATTCTCGAGCCCCTGGCTTCCTCATTGTCGGTCCTGAGTGAAGAAGAAAAAGAAGCCGGTGTTTGCCTGGTGGACATCGGGGGCGGAACCACGGACGTGGCAGTATTCCATGAAAGCATCATTCGTCATACCGCTGTCATTCCGTTTGGAGGAAATATTATTACCAATGACATCAAACAAGGATGTAATGTACTGAATCACCAGGCCGAATTACTGAAAATCAAATTCGGCAAAGCTATTGCCGAAGAGGCCAGTCCGAATGAAATTGTTTCCATACCCGGTTTAAAGAACCGGCCGCCGAAGGAAATTTCAATTAAGAACCTTGCCAATATTATTGAGGCGAGGATGCAGGAGATCATTGAACTTGTCCATACGGAGATCATTACCTCCGGTTTTGAACAGAAATTATCCGGAGGAATCATTCTTACCGGTGGAGGTGCTCAGCTGGCTTGTCTCAAACAACTCGTTGAATATATGACCGGCCTTGACGCAAGGATCGGCTACCCCAATGAACACCTGGGTCGCAGCAAGGTTGACGCGGTGAAGAGTCCGATGTTTGCCACTACGGTAGGCCTTGTTCTTTCCGGCTTCAGGGCCATTGACGACCGGGATAATAAATACATGAAGAGCCAGGGTCAGGAGGGAATGCTGGGCAGGCATGGGGCACGCAGAGACCGCAAGAGCGCCGGGATGGATATCTTCTCGAAGATTATAGAAAAAACGAAAGGATTATTGATCGACGACGTCGATGATAAACAGGATTATTAACAACTATATATGCTAACTCAAAATGGAGGACAAAATTATGAGTTCATTTACTTTTGATATTCCAATGCACCACAAATCAATCATCAAGGTGATTGGCGTGGGCGGTGGTGGCAGTAATGCCGTAAACCACATGTTTAACCTGGGCATCAGGGGTGTCGAGTTTATTATTTGCAACACCGACCTTCAGGCCCTTCAATCTAGTCCTGTTCCTAATAAGCTCCAGATCGGGGCTAACCTTACCGAAGGTTTGGGTGCAGGAGCAAACCCCGAAGTCGGGAAAAATGCAGCGATTGAAAGCAAAGAAATGATCCGTGAGCAATTGGGAGAAAATACCCGTATGGTCTTTATTACCGCGGGAATGGGCGGCGGCACGGGGACGGGCGCCGCTCCCATTTTAGCCCGTATTGCCAAAGATCTTGAAGTGTTGACCGTAGGCATCGTAACGGCTCCCTTTAAATTTGAAGGAATAAAGAAAACAAGAATTGCCGAAGAAGGGATCAGCGAGCTGAAAAACTGTTGCGATACGGTGATTGTGATAGAAAATGAAAAACTGCGTGAAATTTACGGGAACCTTCCGGTAACAAAAGCATTTGCGGAAGCCGACAATGTTCTAACTACAGCAGCCAAAGGCATCGCAGAGATCATTACCGTTTCAGGTTACGTGAACGTCGATTTCGAAGATGTAAAAACCGTGATGAAGGATTCCGGTGCTGCAGTAATGGGTTCTGCTCTTGCTGAAGGCGACGGAAGGGCAAGAAAGGCAGCCGAAGCGGCCATTACCTCTCCTTTGTTGAATAATACCAATATTCTTGGCGCCAAGAAGATCCTTCTTTCCATCACTTCGGGAGATAAAGCCGAATTACAGATGGATGAATTGTCAACCATTACCGATTATATACAGGAACGTGCCGGCGACGGCGCCGATGTTATTTTTGGTCATGGAGTAGATGCTGACCTTGCAGAATCCATTAAAGTGACAATCATTGCTACCGGATTTAATTCGGGTGAGCAGAAGACCGGCCAGGAACCCAAAAGAAAAGTCTATGACCTGGAAAGAAACACCCAGACCACTTTATTCGACCCAAACAGTGTTCCGAGTAAAATCAAAAAGATGGATGAAATTGTATTGAAAAAGAAGGAGGAACCCACCCCTCAACACCCGGAACCTGCTCCTGAGCCTGTCAATGAAGAAAATAAAACTGCCGACCAGATAATTTTTGATCTCAACGGCGAGTATGAATTCGAAGAGGTTTCTGCGAAAAAAGAAAAACCCCAGGAAAAAGAAAAGATACAGGAAAAGGAACAGGAACAGGATGAAGAATCTATTGACGCCAAAAAATTATACCTGAAGGAGCAGGCTAAAGCGCGATCCGAAAAACTGCAGGGAAATAAGAATTCATCCATGACGGATGAAGAATTCAAGGAAAAATGGGAAGTCCCTGCTTACCAGCGGAAAAACATAAAGCTTAAGGATGTTCCGCATTCTTCCGAACATGAAATTTCACGTTTTAACCTGAACGACGATAATGCCATTCTCGGAAATAATAAATTCCTGCATGATAATGTAGATTGATCTCAAAATATCCGGTTATCAACAGGCCAGGAATAGGGGATGTCCTCCTCCCCTTTCCTGGCTTTTTTATTCGTATCTCAATATATCTACCGGGTTCATCCTTGCCGCCTGAATGGTTTTAAAGCTGATGGTAATTCCTGCAATGAACAATGCCAGCAACCCTGCCATCCCGAAAACCCACCAATGGATGCTTATCCTGTAGGCAAAGTTTCGTAACCAGTGAAACATGAAATAATAGGCGACTGGCGCGGATATTATGAAAGCGATGAGGATCCAACGGAAAAAGTTTCCGGAGATCAGCATCAGGATGTCCTTCATCCCCGCACCATTTATTTTTCTGATGCCGATTTCTTTAATCCTGTTTTCCGTCATAAAGGCTACTAATCCAAACAACCCGACGCAGGAAATAAGCAAGGCAAGGATAGAAAAAAAACTGATGGTGTGGCCGGTTTGAATATCCTTCCTGTATAGATGATTAAAATCCTCATCCACGAAATGGTAGACAAATGGCCATTCGGGGTTTATCGCCTTCCACTTTTTTTCCATATTGAATAGGGTCGAAGGTATGTTATTGGGTGTGATTCGAACTACCAGATTGAAAATATTGGTAGAATCCACATGTGTGATAATGACCGGTTCAATTTTATCCCGCGCTGACTTGAAATGGAAGTCCTTAACAATTCCTACCACGGTACCGTTAAATTCTCCCCATCCGTTATTTAATTCAGTGCCTATAGGGTCGTTTAAACCGAGGGCCTTTACCGCTGTTTCATTCAGGATAAGATCAGGTTTTTTTGTGGAAGTGAAATCATGCGGGAATCCCCTTCCTTTAATGATTTTAAGCCCGAGAACGTTGATGAAATCACCCGTTACAAAAAAATTTTTCATCGTAACCGGAGATCGGGTCGAATCTCCAATCACGGTAATATTAGAATACTGATAAGCATTCGGCGGTATTCCTGATGCTCCGGCCACACCAACAATATAACTGTCAGAAAGCAGGCTGTTTTTTAAAATACTGTAATTTCTCACCACCTGCAGCGAATTCATATTGACCCCAACCAGCTGTTCCTTGTTGAATCCGAGATCTTCCCGCTGAATAAAATTTAATTGGTTAAATATGATCAGGGTGCATATGATAAGGATCATGGCAGCGGAGAATTGGGTTATAATCAATAGTTTCTTTATTGATGTCTTTCCCTGATTCACTATAAAATTACCGGAAAGGATTTTAGAAAGAGATGTATTTACCGAATAAGCGGTCAGGTAGCTCCCGCTGATTATTGATATTATAATGACTGATAAGAAAAGACCGGGTAAAACCATTGGTTCCGCGGAAAAAATTCCGTGCAATGAATTTCCTGTCATATTATTAAAATAGGGAAGTGCCAGTTCTGCCAGGATCATACCCGTTAAGAATGCAATAAAGGTCAGGATAAATGTCTCACTGATATACTGGTCGACAAGTTGACGATTCGTGGCGCCGATCACCTTACGCAGGCCCAATTCCCGGGTCCTTTTAAATGATAAAGCCACCGAAAGATTAATATAATTAAAAACAGCAATGCCGAGAATGGCCAAAGCGATGGCCGAAAAAATTATGACATAATTAATATTCCCCCTGTTTTCCGAATCTCCCGTAATATGGGATGAATAGAGATGGATTTTTGACAGGGGTTGAAGCTGAATGCGGTATTGATCCTGGTTATTTTCCTGGTCCAGGGCAGCTTGTTCAGAAAATTTTTTAATGACATATTGATTCAATTCCGTTTCGAATTGTTTCCCATTTATTCCCGGCGAAAGTATTATATATGAATCAAAATTTATAAATGTCCAGCTATTCAGTAATGCCGATGGAAACATATTTAAACTGGATGGATTATAAACAAGGAAATCGAAATGAAAATTCGAATTATCGGGAAGGTCTTTGATGACCCCGGTTACCTGGTAATTATTTTCATTTTTAATTGTCAGCATTTTATTTAACGGGTCTTCGTCACCGAAGTATTTCCGGGCGATATTTTGAGTAATTACAACAGAACCCGGATTTTTAAAGACAGTGACAGCGCTTCCCTCCAGGAAATCGAAATCAAAGACTTTGAACAGGGTTGAATCAGTATAAAAAAGTTTCTCTTCATTGAATATATTATTTTTATACTTGACCGAATAGGGTCCCCAGAAACTATAAAACCTTACAAAATTCTGCACCTGTCCAAAATGAGATTTTAAATCGGGCCCGGCAATATAGGGGGTTGAGGCCTCTACCTGACCCGTGGTTACATCGTCAATTAATAGCCTGTATATACGATCTTTATTTTTGTAAAAGGAATCATAACTTAGTTCATAAATCACATAATTGACTATCAGTAAACAACAGGCAAGGCCAACCGCAAGTCCGAAGATATTAATGAAGGAATAGGTCTTATTTTTCCACAGGTTTCGGATTCCGATCCTAAGGTAATTTCTGATCATAATTTTTAATTTTCCGGCCGGAGTTTAAGTCTGTGAAATGTAATAAATTCATTTCACTCCGCTTTCGAGCAATTATTGTGCAAGTTTAAAAACCAAGCTAATTACATCAGTATATATGTTTGGATATTTAGATTGTAGGAAAATCCGACGTTGATGTCCGGATTCAATGCAATGAAAAAATCGTAAATTCCCGGATGTGTTTATTTTATGACGATCTTTTTGGCTACCGAAAGCTGGTTCGTTCTAATCATCAGGATATAGAGGCCCGCTTTAAGTTGGGAAGGGATTTTTATATTGAGGTGTGTGCCATCAGAAGTAAGGTGCCCGTCAAAAATTCCCAGGCCGTTTAACGAAACCAGGCGATAATTCACTTCCTGGCTTTTATCCAATTGACTCATAATGATATTGATATATCCTCCTGAAGGAACCGGATTCGGGAAACTGGTTAAATGATTCACTTCATAGTTATAGGGAACCATAAGCAATTTTGAATAATCATAATTTCCATTGAAATCAACTTGTTTCAACCTGTAATAGAGATTTCCTCTCTCCGGTGCCAGGTCTGTAAAATTATAAAAATGTTTTCCGGGAACACTGCCGGTACCTGGAACAGAACCGATATTTTCAAAGGAGGTGATTTTATCAACAGCCCTTTCGATTTCAAATCTTTCATTATTTATTTCATCGGCCGTTGACCAGTGCAACTGAACCGAATCTTTGTAAGCATCTGCATTAAATGACAGAAAACGCACAGGCAGCGGATTTACCGAGCCCGATAAAGAGCCGAAAGTAAAGGGGCTGAAAGAGGATATGCCATTAATGGTTATGCTGCCCGGGTCGGAACCGGTATAGGATGTTGCACCAAGGTTTTCCCACTCCGAACCGTCGTAATGCGCGACCCTTAAGTCCGCATAATTATCAATCTGGCTTCTTGCCTGGTTTTTCCAGAATAAGGTAAGATTTGCACTTGTTAACGATCCCGCTCTGCTGAGATCCCAGTATTCCAGTGTGCTTACATTATGTAAATCCCCATTGGGATCAGCGCTTTTAAGATGCGTAACATCCGAGTAAGCGCTATAATGGTATTGGGCTGTAAAGGAAGTCGTTCCGTCGGCGCCGGCCAATCCGGATATTCCGATGGGTGCCCACACGGCAGCATTACCGGTTGGGAAAATAATATCCGATGTACCTGTTTTTTTAATCGGACCATCGACATAGCTTGTTCCGGAACCTGCATTAACGGTGGATCCCGCTACAAGGGAAATTAAATTAGTGGAAGTTGTAGATAATACACCCTGCGTAAGGTTAAGATTTCCATTGATGGTTGCTGCCCCAGTCAACGTTACCTGAGGAGTAGTAATCCTTGTATTATCGATATTAACATTCTGATAGGTAAATACATCCCCACTGCCACTACCCGCACTCTTAGCCATATTTTGAAGATAGGTCGTTCCGTTATAGTTTACGGTCGAAGTGCCGTTGCATTGCAGAATTCCGAAAGCTGGCGCACCGCGGACGAAATTCCTGCCAATCGATAATTGCGAACTGTTATTTAATTGTATTTCCGTCTTATCGTCCCCGGTTGCGGTAAATGAAATATCCCTGGCCACCGACAGACTTGAAGTATTATTCAGCGCATGCAATATTTTCATTCCCCCGCTGTAAGTAAGGTTCAGGTCGTTTCCAATGATCAGTTGGGCATCACTGTTGAGGGTCATCTGATTGTTATTTACGGTTCCGGCTGAACTGATCCAATCCATATCTTTATTGATATGAACCGTACATCCTGAACCGATGGTCATCGCAAAAACATTGGCCCCACCACCCCGGGAAAAAATTGCATTGTCGTTAACCGTAAGGGCTCCGCTGTTCTGCACGGTTAGGTTTTCATCCACATTATTGCCGGTATTGGCCATGTTCAATTTTCCGAATACATCCAAAGATCCGCCGTCTATGGTAAGTCCTGTTGAAGCTGTAGCAGCATTCATATTCAATTCAGCAATGTTGATATCTGAGCCTGAATTAAGCGCAATGATTTGCCCCTGAATATTGACCACATCGCCGTCCTGGGGATAATCGGAAGCCGGTGATCCCGCATATCCGCCCAGCGACCAGTTGGATGGATTGGTCCAGTCTCCGCTGGCAATGGAATAATAAATCTGGTCGACATTATTAACACACAAGGTAAAGGTTCCCCTGTAATTGTAATAGTTATTATCTACCGAGATGTAATAAATATTTCCCGGGACAAGGGTAGATACTGAAATTGAAACATTGTCGTTGGCCGAGACATATCGGCTACAGGCTACCTGGGTAGTTCCGTTGGATTGCCACAAAGCCAGATTGATATCCCTGATTGTACCATAAACGGAAGTGGTTTTCACCGTGATGGTGGCATTGGGAGAAATCGCAGTAAATTTGAACCACCGGTTATAATTTGGAAGTGCATCCCAGCAAGTCCCTTTATTTTTATCGGGGGTAGCGCCCTGCGTGGTATAGGCAGCATTTGAAGAACACCAGTTATCAAGATCCGTTAATTCATTAGCGCCATCATAAAAATCATAATCCGGCTGATCGTCAACGCATAAAGTAAATGTACCCCTGTAGTTATAATAATTATTATCCACAGAAATATAATACGTATTACCTGGTGTTAAAGAGGTTGATCCGACCGTTACATTGTCATTGGCATTAATAAAGTTATTACAACTAACCAGTGTCGTTCCATCCGATTGCCACAAGGCGGCTTCAATATCCTGGATTGTGCCCTGGGAACCGCCCCGTTTCACATTGACGGTAATATAGGGAGTGGTTGCCACAAACTTAAACCATACATTGTAGTTCGGCCCGGATGTCCAGCAGCTTCCTTTTATTTTATCTCCTGTCATCCCGTAGGTTGTATAAGCAGCATCAGCAGAACACCAGTTATGAATATCGGATAATAAAAGTGCACCTTCATAAAAATCATAGCTGATATCGTTATCCGCCAGGCACAGGGTAAATGTCCCCCGGTAATTATAATAGTTATTATCTACCGAAATATAATATGTCTGGCCTACCGTCAGGCTGTTCACCACCTCCAGTACAATATTATCATTGGCCCCGATATAGCTCTTACACGCAATCTCAGTGGTTCCATCGGATTGCCACAAGGCCGCCTCGATGTCCTGGATCGTTCCCTTGGAACCTCCTCTTTGTATCGTGACCTTCATATTCTTAGTAGTGGCCACGAATTTGAACCACACATTGTAATTCGGGCCTGATGTCCAGCAACTCCCTTTGTTCTTATCCCCTGTCATGCCGTAGGTTGTCCATTCCGCATCCGCCGAACATTTGTTGATCAACGAATCCACTCCTAT
>CAYNCU010000053.1:17399-20297 GCA_964395765.1 uncultured Roseivirgaceae bacterium
GTCCCCCGGTAATTATAATAGTTATTATCTACCGATATATAATAAGTCTGCCCCACCGTCAAGCTGTTCACTACCTCCAGCACAATATCATCATTGGTCCCGATAAAGCTCTTGCAGGCCACTTCCGTCGTGCCATCATTCTGCCATAAAGCCGCTTCTATATCCCGGATCGTGCCCTTTGAACCCCCTCTTTGTATCGTGACCTTCATATTCTTAGTAGTGGCCACGAATTTGAACCATACATTATAGTTCGGACCTGACGTCCAGCAGCTCCCCTCATTCCGGTCCCCGGTCATCCCGTAGGTCGTATAGGCAGCATCTGGCGAACAACTGTTTATCAGGGGGCTTACATCAATGGCGCCTTCATAAAAATCATAGGAAATATTATTATCTTCCAGGCATAAGGTAAATGTACCGGTAGTACCACCCGAATTATCAACGGATAAATAATACACGTTACCGATAGTTAAGGATCCAACGGCTTCCAGTACAATATCATCGGTACTGCTGATATAACTTTTACAGGCTACCTGGGTTATGCCTCCGGATTGCCATAATGCCGCATCGATATTCTGAATGGTCCCCTTTGTTCCTCCCCTGTCAATGGTAATTTTTATATTTTTTGTGGTAGCCGTAAATTTAAACCATACGTTATGGTTGGGTGAACCGATATTCCAGCAACTCCCGGCATTCAGATCCCCTGTAGCACCAACATTCGTATATTGTGCGTCGGTTGAACAGCCATTTATTATCCCTGAAACATCTATGGCTCCTGAATAATTGTCATTTACGGGTTGAGATAGAACCGTAAAGTTTTGTAATATTAAAATAAGAGGAATTAAAAAAAATCTTAATAAATTCCTAAAATTGATCATTAATATAAAAAGGATAAATAAAACACAAATTTTTCTCTCTGCGGCAAATATGCCCTAAAATTAACGCTATTTGAAGATTTACTTTACTATATATATTATTAATGGCCAAAAAGTAAACAAGGCTAAATGCATTCAGTGGAATTCATGATTTATGATCAGGATGAAACTTAATAAATAATATGAAAATAAGAAAATTTTTCATAAAATAAGGCGTATAATTATAACCTCCTTAAAATGTAAGCCAATAAATTAAATATTTTACATTTATTACAAAAATTATTAATCCTTCATGTTTTTTATACTTTCCAAAATACTGACTTTCCTCTTGCTCCCTTATTCCCAGATGGTTATCTGGTTTTTATTGGGCCTGTTTCTTAAAAATAAAATATGGAAGAAAAGATTTTTATGGCTGGGCATAATCTACCTTCTGTTCTTTTCAAACCAATTTATTGTTAACGAAGCATTATTAGCCTGGGAAGTACCCGCTACACCGATTGATTCACTAAAGCATTCTTATGACCTGGCAATTATCCTCGGGGGGACCACGGAAGGAGACAGGACACCGAAAGACAGGATTTACATACTCAAGAGTGCCGAACGTATGACCCATACGATTCAGTTATACAGGATGGGGATTGTCAAAAAGATTCTTGTAACGGGTGGAAACAGCAATTTAATTGACAAAAGTTATAACGAGGCCGATAACATGAAGAAATTTATGGAATTATGCGGGATTCCCGACAGCAGTATAATAGTTGAAGACAAGGCACGTAATACTTATGAAAATGCCATTTATACGGACTCTATTGTTAAAAATCGCTTCCCCGGTTCCAGGAATCTTGTAATTACCTCAGCTTTTCACATGCGCCGCGCTATGGCCTGTTTTAGAAAAACCGGCCTGAATGTTGACAGCTACAGCACCGATTTTTACAGTAAGCGCAGAAAGTTCACTCCCGACAGATTATTTATTCCCGACCCGGCTGCCTTCAGTGAATGGCAAATGATAATAAGGGAATGGATGGGCTTTATATTTTATAAGCTTGCCGGATATATTTAATTGTCAGTTGGTTTATTTTTTAATCCAAACCGACTTAATATTCATAAACTCCCGTATGCCAAGGTGTGACAGCTCCCTGCCATAACCTGATTTTTTTATTCCTCCGAATGGTACTGCCGGATGAGAAGCCACCATATCGTTGATGAAGACCGAGCCGGACTCAATCTCTCTTGAAAGTCTTTTCGCCTTTTCTATATCCTTCGTCCATAGAGAAGCTCCAAGTCCGAACCGTGATTGATTAGCCATCCTGACGGCCTCCGATTCGTCCCGAACTACCGTAACGGGAGCAACAGGCCCGAATAGTTCTTCATCGAATGCAGGCATGCCCGGTTTTACAGAAGCCAAAACCGTAGGGTTATAAAAAGTAGAATTAAATCCCTCTGTTCTATTCCCTCCGAGGATTATTTTAGCCCCCTTCCTTACGGAATCCAATACCTGTCGATCCAATAAATTTACGAATTCATGTCTTGCCATGGGGCCAAAGCCTGTACCGGGATTTATAGGATCTCCCGGCATTAGTTTTTTTAAATGTTCGATCAACATTTCCGTAAAACCATCTGCTACTTTTTCATGGACGATAAATCTTTTGGCCGCTATACAACTCTGGCCGCAATTGATCATCCTTGCCCTGGCAGCCATGGAGGCAGCTGCCGCGATATCCGCGTCATCAAGGATGATAAATGGATCACTTCCTCCTAATTCCAATACAACTTTTTTTATTCCCTTACCTGCACATCCCGCGACCTGTCTGCCGGCTTCCTCACTGCCGGTAAGGGTAACTGCAGCAATGCGGTCATCCGCTACCAGGTTCTCTACCTTAGCAGAAGAAATCAAAAGGGATTGAAAAATGCCCGGGGGAAATCCGGCATCTGTGAAAAGGCGTTCTATGGCCAGGCTGCATTGAGGAACATTGGAAGCATGTTTCAAAAGGCCCACGTTTCCGGCCATAACTGCCGGCGCAGCAAA
>CAYNCU010000054.1:0-19894 GCA_964395765.1 uncultured Roseivirgaceae bacterium
CAATCGGTGGAAAAATGTCCGTGGTATTCAAGGATAATAAGAATGACCAAACGATTAATCTTTTTAATGGATACCTTGATATTATCAAACCAGCTAAAACAGATAGTAACGGATTTCCAACACAATCCTCATTGGATTCTGTTTTCATAAATTTATCAAACAGTGATCTCCATATTATTTTAAATAGCAATTCCCTGTCTGTATTAGCTATATTAAATACTTCAGATTCAGAAACCGGCAAATGGTCAAAAATTACAATTGATCAGCATTTATCAATTCAGATTGGTGTAATCGGTGAAATGAATTTTAATTTAAATACGCATCAGTGAAATATTTAATTATACTGATATTCTTAATCTTTTTAATAAACCCTGTAAAAGGGCAGGGATCTCTTTCTATGTATACAATGTACCAATCCCTTCCGAGATCTAACCAAATGAACCCGGCCTTACAACCTGACCAAAAATTATTTATTTCAATTCCTTTAATATCCGGAACAAGGTTCAGGATGATGAGTGATGTATCCTTCCGTGACATTTTTACCAGAAGAAAGGACGATTCTCTGAGCCTTGATTTAAACAGGTTCCTCTCGAGTGCGAATTTACGCACGAGATTAAACATGGACATTAGCATCAGTATTTTGCAGATCGGATTCCACGCGTTAGGAGGATATATAATTCTAAATACGTCTTTAAATAATCATACGGATTTTTCCTTATCTAAGGATTTTTTAAAATTAATTATCCATGGAAATGCCGCTCCGGATATACTGGGAAAGAAAATAAGTTTGCGTAATCTTTCCCAATCTGCATTAACTTATTCAAAGATCGGACTCGGTTTTTCACGGGAGATAGTTCAACATAAATTAACTGCTGGTTTCAGGATAAACCTGATTAACGGACTATTAGGATTTAAATTCGATAATACAAAAGCGGGTTATATTTATACCGATCCCAATAATTATAATATAACAATAAATGCAGGAAGACTACAATATAATACATCGGGATACGATACATACTTTAAACTTCCGATAAAACCGTTGAATATCTATAATTTTAAAAATCCCGGATTTAGCCTTGGCATCGGGGCATTAATGCAATTAAACGATAAATGGTCATTATCAGGAAGCATAAATAATGTAGGCTGGATATACTGGCGATCCGATATACGGGATTATATTATTAATAATAAGTCCTATACTTATCGGGGAATTAACCTTGATAATATTCAAAATATAAAGACAATCACCGATACTTTATCAGCAACTTTCGAAATTCAAAATTTGGCTGAAAGATTCATAACGGGACTGCAGCCCAAATCCTATATCAGTGCTTCTTATCATATTTCCAAAAGCCAGGAATTGTCAATAATTATAAAAAATAGTTATTTCAAAAATGGAGTGATTAACACGACAGGCATTAATTATTTAATCACTATTGGGAAATTACTTGATTTTTCATTTTTATATTCCGTGTATAATTTAAAGTATAATCTTATCGGGAGCGGATTTTCACTGCACTTAAAAGGATTGAATTTTTATTTAACTTCCGATAACCTTGCATTTTTCTTTCGACCTGAAAAAATTCATTCAATCGATTTTACGACCGGCATTAATATTAATTTTTTTGATGAGGATTAGCGTCAATACGATTTCTTGTGAAAAATGATATAGATTTACCAGGACGTTGTAGGTAAACACTTGGCGCGGAGATATGAATTTACATTTCAATTATTTAATACGTCGGAAAAGGGTGTTTCTGGACACTGTTTTTTTTATATCTTCTGTTTTGCCGGTGATGGCTCAAAATGTTAACCTTTCCACCAACCCGCCTGCGGTAAAATGGGCTAAAATCAAAACGCCGGACTTCAAAGTTTATTTTGACAAAAAAATTGGTGATGAAGGGCAATATGTCGCCAATCTTCTTCAGAATTTATATACACCTGTGAGTTACAGTTTGGGCATAAAGCCCGGAAAAATTCCGGTTATTCTCCAGAATCAAACGGTAATATCCAACGGATTTGTAAGTGAAACTCCGTTACGGTCAGAATTTTATATGTACCCACCTCAAAATTACAACGTGGACGGGCTGTTAAAATGGACAAAGCTTCTTTCCGTCCATGAATTCCGTCATGTTGTACAATTCAACAAAAGCCTTACAGGTTTTAATAAATTTGTTTTCACATTATTCGGTTATGAAGCAGCGGCGACCTTATCCCACCTGGCGGTTCCTGACTGGTTCTGGGAAGGGGATGCGGTTTTAACGGAAACCAACCTTACAAATTACGGCAGGGGAAGGGATCCTTATTTTTCCGTTTTAATGAAAACGAATATGCTTGAAAGAGGACCCTTCAATTATTATTTGCAATACCTCAGGTCTTTCCGTTATAATATTCCCGATCATTATGTAACCGGATATTACCTCACTTCCTATTTAAGAAGAAAATACGGGGCAAAAACCATCAGTACCGTATTACAAAAAACCTGGTCACTGCCTTTTATGCCGTTCCGGTTTTCCCATGAATTAAAAAAGTTCACCGGGAAGAATCTTGTAAATAATTACCAGGCAATGACCCATGAAATTGATTCCCTCTGGAAGAGCCAATTGAACAAAGTTGAGGTTTCAAATGCCCAAACCATTAATAAACGGATTAACAAGCTATACACTGATTACAAATATCCCCAATACCTTCCTGACGGAAATATCTTTGCCTTGAAAACCGGGATCAATGATATTTCTTCTTTTATAGAAATTGATTCCGCCGGAAACGAAAGGAAGATTTTTACACCCGGTGCTGTGGATATTACTGGTTTCCCGACGACTGGCGGAGGGAAGATTGCCTGGACTGAGGTTGAATATGATCCAAGATGGGAGGAAAGAACCTATTCGGTAATAAAAATTTATAATATTCATAATAATACGTTGAAAAGAGTGTCCAGGGCTACCCGGTATTCCTCTTCCGGGATTTCTCCTGACGGTAAAAAAATTGTTACCCTGCGTACAACAACAGATTTAAAATATAATCTTTTAATTCTTGATGCCGGTAGCGGCCGAATACTTGAAACTATCGACAATCCGGGAAACTTTTTTTTTCTTACTCCGACTTTTTCAGCGGATGGGAATAAAATTGTTGCCGTTCAAAAATCGGACGAAGGCAAATCGATATGGGTCTACGATATGAGTAGTAAAGAAAGCCGGATCGTTTACGGACCTGTAGAAGAAAATTTCGGGAATCCTTATATGATTTCCGATTATATCTTTTATAACAGCCCTGTAAGCGGAATTGATAATATTTATATGCTGGATACCCGGAATCACAAAATATTCCAGGTGACAAGCCGGAAATACGGTGCATACAATTCGTTCGTGTCAGAAAACAGGAAAAAGGTTCTTTTCAATGATTTCACCGTCGACGGAATGGATGTTGCCTCAATCGATTTTATACCGGAACAATGGAAAGATATCGATGAAGTTGTAAAAAATCCCATTCATTATTTCCAACCGGTTGAAAGCCAGGAGATGACGAATAATGTTTTTGAAAACCTACAGATAAATAATTATAAAATAAGCAAGGCCAATCGATTCGGAGGAATATTCAATCCGTATGGCTGGGGTCTGTACCTGACTGGGACTGACTTGAATTTTCTACTCGGCATACATTTACAGGATATTTTAAGTACGACGGCGATTGATGCCGGTTATGAAATAAATGCCAATGAATCAACGGGGAAATGGACAGCTTCCGTTTCCTATCAGGGACTTTACCCGGTGATCAATGTATCGGCCTATACCGGCAAAAGATCCGTAACTGAAACTTTTACGGATACAACAGCAAACGCTACCACCAAAAGCAGTGTAAACGTAAACTGGAATGAAAGTGGATTTACAGGGGGCCTTGCCCTGCCACTGAATTTAACTCATTCAAGATATATTGAATATCTCAATTTATCAGCATATTCCAATTATTCGCATATCTCCGGATATAATTATTACCGGCGAAATCTTGATCAACAGGGTAATGGGACGCTAATTTATAACACGTATAAAATTCAATATCAACGAATGCTGGTAAGGAGTAAGCGAGATGTAAACAGTAAATTTGCCCAACTCCTGTTTTTACAATACAGCCATACACCTTTCGGAGGAGACTACAATACGGAAATGTTTTCCGGGGAAGGAAGATTTATTTTTCCAGGTATCATTAAACATCATTCCCTGAATCTCAGAGTTGGTTTTGTAAAACAAGATATAAGTCAGAATGAAAACAGCTATTGGTTATCCAGCCCGATTTTTTACCCCAGGGGATACAGTTATAGGCCGTATGAAAATTTTCTGATTACCTCCGCCAATTATTTATTTCCTGTCTGTTATCCGGATCTGCATCTGGGCCCCTGGATCAACATTCAACGTATATATGCTAACCTTTTTATCGATAACGGGATAGGAAAAACCGGAAGCGACAGGGACAGGCTTACTTCTACTGGACTTGAATTATACTTTGATGTCAATTTGATGCGATATCTGCCGCTCTATGAATTCGGATTAAGATATTCCTATTCACCCGTAAACAACAGAGGAGTATTTCAGTTTTTAATAGCAAATTTTGGACTTTAATTCAGGGACAAAATCATTGAATATCGGATATAATCCGCTTTTCTTGAATAAAGGGAGAATTAAAATTAATTTTGAGGGATTAATCGGATTAATATGGCTGAAATTATAAGAATGCCCAGAATGAGCGATACCATGGAAGAAGGGGTTATCGCCAAATGGATTAAAAAAATTGGAGACACTGTCAAATCAGGAGATACGCTTGCTGAGGTAGAAACCGACAAAGCCACAATGGAACTGGAATCTTACCAGGACGGGACCCTATTATACCTCGGCGTGGAAGAAAAGCAAGCCGTTGCAGTTGACGGCGTAATCGCTATTCTGGGAAAAAAAGGTGAAAATATTGATTCCATTATTAAGGAAGTTGAACAGGAAAAGAAAAACAAACCAACACGAAACGAAGAGACAGTCAAAGAAGATAACCCGCAGACGATGACAGCTGATGTTTCCAATATTAAGGCATCTGTAATTACCATGCCCAGGATGAGTGATACTATGGCAGAGGGAACCATAGCAAAATGGAATAAAAAAGTCGGGGATAAGGTTAAATCCGGGGATGTGCTCGCTGAAGTTGAGACTGATAAGGCCACCATGGAACTTGAGGCATTTGAAAGCGGTACCTTACTCTATATTGCTGTTAATGAAGGAAATGCAGTTAAGGTTGATGGAGTTATCGCGATAATCGGCGAAAAAGATGCGGATTTTAAAACTTTATTAAAAAATTACGAGAGTACTCATACACAAAAGAAAGAGGAAGTAGCAGTTGAAAGTGCTGTGGAAGAAAGTTTAAGCGTGAGTAAGAATGTTAAGGATAATGGCAGGAAGTCTGTCGTTTCTTCAACTCGGACAATTTCCCCGGAAATGGAAAACGGTGACGGCAGACTAAAAGCCTCGCCCTTGGCTAAAAAATTGGCTTCTGAGTTAGGTTATGATATATCAAGGATCAAGGGGACTGGGGAGAATGGAAGAATAATCAAGCGTGATGTTGAATCCTTTGCTCCGCAGCCTGAATTAAGAGGAAAAGCCGGAATTGAAAGGGAAAGACCAGTCATTGTTAATTTACCCGAGATTGTAGGACAGGAAAGTTATGATGAAGTGACGGTATCACAAATGAGGAAGACCATTTCCCGGAGATTATCGGAAAGTAAATTCGGCGCCCCGCATTTTTACCTGACCATGGAAATCGATATGGATAGAATAGTTGAGGCCAGGAAAGAAATCAATGAAGAATCGGAGGTTAAAATTTCCTTTAATGACTTTATAATAAAGGCCTGTGCCTCTGCTCTTAGAAAGCACCCTAAAGTGAATTCTTCCTGGCTCGGCGATAAAATCCGGATAAATCATCATATTCATATCGGTGTAGCAGTGGCTGTTGAGGAAGGATTACTGGTTCCGGTCATAAAGTTTGCCGACAATAAAACGCTGACCCATATTGCCTATGAGTCGAAGGAATTGAGTAACAAGGCCAGGAACAAGCAATTACAGCCGAATGAATGGGAAGGGAATACCTTTACCGTATCCAACCTTGGAATGTTCGGAATAGAAGAGTTTACTGCAATCATTAATACACCGGATGCATGCATTTTAGCGGTAGGAGGCATAAAACAAGTCCCTGTAGTAAAAAATGGTGAAATAACGGTTGGGAATGTAATGAAAGTAACCTTATCCTGCGACCATAGGGTAGTGGACGGTGCAACCGGGGCTGCTTTTTTGCAAACAGTGAAAAGCCTTCTGGAAAACCCGGTTAAAATGCTGGTTTAAAATTTTTAGCTATTGGGAGGAATTAATCAGGAAATCATGGGAAAAAGGAATAAATACCGATCAACCACAGTTATTGCCATTAAACATAATGATGAAGTGGCAATTGGGGCTGACGGACAGGCAACCTTTGGAAATACGATTGCAAAAAGCAATGTAAAGAAAATCAGGAAGTTAGCCGAAGGAAATATCATAGCCGGTTTTGCCGGGTCAACGGCGGATGCATTTACCCTGCTCGACCGTTTCGAGGAAAAACTGGGATCCTATGGGGGTAACCTCAGAAGAGCAGCCATTGAGCTTGCAAAAGACTGGCGGATGGACAGGGTGCTGAGAAGACTGGAAGCCATGTTGATTGTTGCTGATAAAAAAGATATTTTAATGATTTCCGGGAACGGCGATGTTATCGAACCCGATAACCAGGTTGCTGCCATTGGGTCCGGTGCGATGTATGCACAAGCGGCAGCGGTAGCATTAAAAAATCATGCACCGCATTTAAAAGCTGAAGAGATAGTGAGAGAAAGTATGAATATTGCTGCCGATATCTGCATATATACCAATCACAATATTGTGATTGAAAAGATATAAAAAAAGGCTGCCCTTTTGAGACAGTCTCTTTTTTTATATCATCTTTTCGACTTTTCTAGGCCGGATTTTGTTCGCTCTCAACTTCCTTGATTTTGCCCACAGAAAATCCTTTAGAAGTTTTGTGACCGCAATAGGAACATTCATAATATTTAATGAGTTCCCCTTTACTATGTTCGGTAGGAGAGGCGACTACCTCTTCCTTATAAATTCTCAACGTCTGGAAGCCGCAGTTATCACATCTTTCCGCATGTTTGTGCCCTTCATATTTTTCAATATGTGTATCCCCTGATTCTTTATCGATCCAGACATCATAATCAACAGAAAATGCCGACTCCTCCGCCTGCATCCC
The DNA here is from genome assembly GCA_964395765.1 of uncultured Roseivirgaceae bacterium. Taxonomy (GTDB): domain Bacteria; phylum Bacteroidota; class Bacteroidia; order Cytophagales; family Cyclobacteriaceae; genus DATDPY01. The sequence goes on from CAYNCU010000054.1 coordinate 7,306, forward strand.
TTCCGTTAAATATACGTCCTCTTCCTCTTCAGACAGCAATGTCATCTGCCGGCCTGTTTTAGGATTTTTCCGTGGTTTGTAACGCCATTTATTAAGCTTTTTTTCCAGGGCAGCCGGGTAATAAATTTTTAATACATTATGTACAACTACCAGGAAAATCGAAGCAAAAATAAGGGTTCCCAACAACCGTGCTATGAAAATTCCGACATCAATGTGTTCCCGGTCGCTGAATAGGGAATTGAGAAAGAACCAGCCGGCAATTATTATCAAATAACCGCAAGCCATATAGTTTTTGATCTCATGCTGATTGATAAAATCATATTTTGCCTTATATTCCCCAACCAGGGCAAGTCGAAGGTGATAGAAAAGAAATATAAGGACGCTTAAACCGATAGAAGCATAAGCTCCCCAAATCGTATACACCTTCCAATTTTCTAAAAATAGAAGTACACCTGCTTTCATATGGTTTATGTTATAATTTACACAATTTACCTATTGTTAATACAATACAGAAGGGAAAAGTAAACCCTATAATTGTCCAAACCCAATGTTATTCTTTTAATTATGCAATAAATAAATATTACGCCAATAAAACAAGTATTTCTCTTAAGATTAACGCTCAAATTTATTGGAATTTTCAAAAATAACCTTGATTTAGTTATATAACCATAATATCCTAAAAATTAGTTTCACAAGCAATAAATGAGGAATTCTATTAAAATCATTTCCTGTAATTAGAAATCTGCCGGTTTTACGTATCGTGGAGGAATCCAATTTTACCTTAGAAGAGCCCGGATCGTCTTTTTTAAAATATTGATTATCAAAAATTTAAATAATCCAGGTTCATTTGAATAATTATCAATCAATCTTTATCCGGACGCTGAATAATTTTAAACACAAGGGAATGTTTATCACCGTCATGGTCAACAATATCGATGTTTAAAACCGGATTATCCAGATCAAGTTGAATACCAGTCGCTTCAATTTTACAATTTTTAAGCCTGTTATTCATTTCATCCCTTAAATCTTCGAGAATATTTGCGAACTCGACTTCCAGCGGACTGGGATTATATGTGTTTGTTTTCATCTTTTTGATTTTGATAGCTACCACCTGACCAGCGCAGAAGCCCAGGTAAATCCACTACCAAAGGCAGCCAGGCAAATGAGTTTTCCATCCGCAATTTTGCCTTCTTCCCATGCTTCACTCATGGCAATGGGTATTGATGCACCTGTTGTATTACCATACCGCATTATATTATGATATACACGGCCATCGAGGCCCATTTTTTCTTCAATAAATTTACTGATCCTGAGATTTGCCTGATGGGGAATAAGAAGGTCGATGTCCTTGATATCAAACCCGTTGGCGGTAAGTGATTCCTCTATTACTTCTTTAAACCGGACAACCGCATATTTAAAAACCAGATTTCCGTTCATATAGCCGTAAATGGTATCCCCATCCATGAGTTCTTTAGACATTCTGACTTTCCTGCTGCTGCCCGGATCTTTTACATAAAGTTCCTCGGCGAAGTTGCCATCGGAATGTATGTGCGTCGATAAAATTCCTTTATCTTCCTCAGTGGACGGTTGCAATACCACAGCCCCTGCACCGTCCCCGAATATAACGGAAACGGCTCTTCCCCTGGTGGTAAGGTCCAGTCCCGAAGATTGTATTTCAGCGCCTATGACAAGTACGTTATCGAACATCCCTGTTTTTACATATTGATCGGCAATGGATAACCCGTAGATAAAGCCTGAACACGCATTTCTTATGTCTATTGCAGGAATACCCGCAAGGCCTAATTCCCTTTGCATCAAAACTCCCGATCCCGGGAACATATAATCCGGGGTTATGGTAGCATATACAATCAAATTGACATCTTCAGTCTTCATTCCTGCTCTTTCAAGCGCCATTAAAGCGGCCCTGGAAGCCATATTCGCATTAGTATCCTTTTCAGGGTTAAAAAATCGGCGTTCTTTTATTCCTGTCCTTTCTATGATCCATTCATCCGATGTATCCATCAGCTTTTCCAGGTCCTTATTGGTTACAACACGCTCGGGGACAAAATGGCCTACTCCGGCTATTTTACTTTTTCTCATTATTTTGGGCTGTTTTTGCTGATAAAATTAAAATCTGTAGAACGTAAATTGAATAATTTTTAATTGATCTTCAAATATATATCTCCTTTACCACTAAAATTCGAATCGCTTAAATGCCGGGATCCCTATATTCATCGTTTGAAACCCTGTTATAAAAGCGGGTTTACTTATGAATTAAAGCGATAAACAAATTTTTAAGGGTAATAAACCGTAGGGATATGCCACTTTAAAAATATTATTTTAGCGCAAAGGTCATTGTTCATTTAGAAACCGCTATCCTGAATCATTGATAATCAATGTCTTATGATCAAATAATGAAAAAATCATATAAATATTACATGTGTAACGGCATTCGATCGGTTAATTATTTATTATGATAAAAAATCTGTCCTTTTGAGTCATAAGTTTAAATAGCTGGGCGATTCAGCTGGTTTTGTAACGACAAAACCGATCCAACCAAAAAGGGTAGTGCTTGGTAGAAAGGCCGGAGAAATCCGGCTTTTCTTTTATATTCTAAATTGATCCTCCTATTCTTTTTTCTCCTCATCGTCCTGATCGGGAATTTCAATCTTTGGATTTACTTCATTCTCAGTCAGAATTTTATATAGATCTTTTTTAAGAATCCTTTCATCATCAATCAAAATGGAACCTCCTCCAGGTGATTTCCACAGTGAAAAAGGATTACCATCCGTCTTTTTTATATAGGTCTTATTGTTCATCATAAATACTATCTTAGTCCCTACAGGCAAAGGTGGTTTTTTGATTTTTTGTTTATTATCACTCATTGTTATTGAAAATTAGGTTCAAAATTATAAAGTAATTGCACAAATGGGATAAAATTAGACTTTTAAAAAAAATTTAAATTTCTTTTATAAATCATCGATTATATTTTATTTTATGCGATTAATAATGGCTATTCCCAAAGCCGCTAATACACTTAAAGATGCAGGATATAGATAAGAAATAAGCAGAACAAACCCCAATACTGTAGGATCAAATTCCAAATTTATCATATGCTGTAAATCACCGGTAGACTCAAAATGAAGAATTTCAATGAATATCTTTCAGGGTTGAAATTGCCATGTTTCGTCCTGTTTAAAAATTTAAGATTTGAACACGATTATGATATTGATGCCTCCATTGCCCGGGGCGAAATTATTGACAGTGACACCTCCTGTGAAAAGTTAAGATCCGCGATCCCGAGGCCTCAATTTCCGGATGACGAGTACAAAATTTCCTTACTTGATTCCAAATACGGCCATATCAGCGAAGATGAACTTGAATTTGACGACACCCTTTTTGATATTACGGAAGGGGAGCCGGATGATTACGAAATCTTCGGGGAGTCCTATACCCTGGTTTTTATTTGTCCTCCTGATGAAGAATTTATTCTGAAATATCTCAGCAACCAGTATAGGAAAGAAAAGGATCTGGTGAATATTTGGATTAGTTATATTGACCGCCTGCACATCTTCCCGTTTTATTCTCTTGAAGTTACCTCCGATAAATTCCTAGAGAATATCAGTGAAAATTTTCAAAGCATAGTAAAGGAGCTGCCTGAACCACCCACTAAGGAAGAATGGGATGAATTAATTGATTATCTCTAGCCGAACAAAAAACGGGAAGTGTATTGGCTGACGGTTTAGAATTTTTAAGAATTCTTTATAAATTGGCTAGAAGATCATCAGTTATTCGTCAAGACGAGAATAAACAACATTTTTCTTTTGCCTTACAATTTTTAAATACTATCATCTTATGAAACGAAAAATCAGGATGGGAATGGTGGGAGGCGGCAAAGGTGCCTTTATCGGGTCAGTACATCGCATGGCAGCGTTGCTGGACGGACATATTGAATTGGTTTGCGGGGCTTTCAGTTCAGATCCGGAGAAATCGAAAGTTTCAGGACGGGACTGGTATCTGCCGGATAACAGGATTTATGATACCTACCAGGAGATGTTTATTAAAGAAAAGGAATTGCCTTTGGGGGAAAGAATGGATTTTGTAACCATTGTTACGCCGAACCATCTTCACTATGATCCGGCGAAGTTGGCATTAACTCACGGTTTCCATGTTGTTTGTGATAAACCTTTGTCGTTTAATACGGAGGAAGCGGAAGAACTTGCCGGCCTAGCGGATAAAACAGGACTTGTGTTCGGGTTAACGCATACCTATACAGGATATCCGATGGTTAAGCAGGCCAGGAAAATGATAATCTCGGGGGAATTCGGGAAAACCAGAAAAGTTGTTGTTGAATACCCCCAGGGATGGCTTTCAACGGCAATTGAGCTATCGGGGCAGAAACAAGCCTCCTGGCGGACAGATCCTAAGCGTTCCGGTAAGGCGGGCGCGATGGGAGATATCGGCACTCATGCGGGAAATATGGCAGAATATATAACCGGCCTGAAAATTACCGAGGTTTGTGCCGATGTAAGCATTTTCATTGAGAACCGATTGCTCGATGATGACATCAATGCGCTTCTGCACTTTGAAAAAAATGTAAAAGGCGTGATGCATTGCAGTCAGGTATGTGCGGGAGAGGAAAATAACATCAACATCCGTGTTTACGGGGAGACGGGAGGTATAGAGTGGCACCAGCATGAACCGAATAGCCTTATAGTAAAAAGACATGGCAAACCGGATGAAAATTACAGAACAGGTGCTGATAAATCTTATTTGAGCGAAGAGGCGATGGCGCATACGAGAACACCCGGTGGACACCCGGAAGGATATATTGAAGCGTTTGCCAATATTTACCGGAACATTGCCATGGTTATTCAAGCCAGACTGGAACACAGGAAACCGGATAAAACATACCTGGATTTTCCCGATGTACATGACGGTGTCCGTGGAATGAAACTTATAGACGCCATTATTGAATCAGGAAAAAGTCAGAAAAAATGGATCCAACTTTAAATCAATAGAATCATGAAAGGACCTGGGATATATTTAGCGCAATTCATGGGTGATCAACCCCCCTATAACAACCTGGAAAATATTTGCAGGTATATGTCGGGCCTCGGGTACGAAGGTGTTCAACTGCCGGCATGGGATGAACGCTGCATTGATCTTCAGAAGCTTGCCGAGAGCAAGGATTACGTGGATGAAATAAGAGGAATAGTAGAAAGTACAGGGATGCAAATTACCGAATTGGGGACGCATCTTCAGGGGCAATTGGTTGCCGTACATCCTACCTACGATTTGTTATTTGATGGCTTTGCACCCCAGAAATATCATAATAATCCGAAAGCAAGGACAGAATGGGCAATTAAGCAAATGATTTATACGGCGCAGGCCAGCCGGAATCTCGGTTTGAAAGCCGTGGTTACATTTTCAGGTTCCTTTTTATGGCCTTTCCTTTATCCCTGGCCACAACGGCCGGCAGGAATGATAGAGGCAGGATTCAGGGAATTGGCGAAACGCTGGCTTCCCATCCTGAATGAATATGATGATTGCGGCGTCGATTTGTGTTTTGAAATACATCCCGGTGAAGATCTTCATGACGGGATAACCTTTGAGCGCTTTTTGGAAGTTACCGGAAATCATCCCAGGGTAAAAATGATTCTCGACCCAAGTCATTTTGTCCTTCAGCAACTGGATTATTTGTCACACATCGATATTTATCATGAATACATAAAAATGTTTCACGTTAAGGATGCGGAATTCAACCCTAACGGTAAGTCCGGTGTTTACGGCGGATACCAGGAATGGATAGACAGGCCGGGAAGGTTTCGTTCTCCGGGAGACGGGCAGGTTGATTTCAAATCAATATTCAGTAAACTGGCTCATTATGGATACGAAGGCTGGGCCGTTATCGAATGGGAGTGCGCACTTAAAAACCCTGAGGACGGTGCGAGGGAAGGGGCGGAATTCATCAGGAAGCACATGATAAAAAGATCCTCAGCTTCCTTTGACGATTTTGCACGTTCCGGAGCCGATGATAAAATCAACAGGAAAGTTTTAGGAATTAATTAATATGTCTGTATAAGAATTCCGGATCGGCTTCAGAAAGGAAACTCATCTTCCTTCAGTTTCGATTTTTCAAGTTTTTCTTCTTTTGGTTTCTGGGCAACCAACTGAACCGGATTTCCTTCAACATAAATGGCCTTAAAAGGTCTCACAGGGCATGGGTGTTCGCAAGCACCACATCCGACACAAATCGTATCGTCCACTTCGGGAATAAATAATCCGGTATTCTCAAAAGGAACCATATTCACTGCCTTAGTCGGACAATGTTCAGAGCAGGCGCCGCAGTCGGTTCGATCGGTATAGACAACACAATTTTCCTTTATAAATTTGACCTTTCCCATCTGGATAGTTTTCTTCTCTTCGATGGTGGCAATATTTGTTATTGCATTCGTTGGACAGATATCCCCGCAAATCTTACAATCATAATTGCAAAAGCCTGACGAATAGTCCATGTAGGGCTGCATCATTCCTTCTATCCCGAATTGCAGGAAAGAAGGTTGCAAAACATTGTTAGGGCAGGCACTCACACATAAGGTACATGCCGTGCAATATTCAGTGAAATGCTTAATATCCAAAGAACCCGGTGGAAGGACGAGCCATTGTTTATTAAGTGGAATTTTTGAAGGACTTTTAGCAATAACATTATGTTTTATCGTCAGTGTATCACTTAATGCCCGTGCGCCGGAGGCGGTTGTCAGAAATAAAAATGCCTTGCTCACAAAGGACCGTTTTTTGAGATCGACTTTTCTTATTTTCGGTATAATTTCAGGGACATTTTTGGTTATGGAATTCTGGAAAAAAATTGCATGAGTACTACAGGCATCAAAACAATTGTAACAAGCAACGCACCGGCTGAAATCAATTTCTTTATTTTCCCTGTCGATACAGCTTGCTTTGCAATCGTAAACGCACTTTCCACAATTATTGCAAGCCTGCGGATTAATCCGAAGTTTAAACAGTGAAAACCGGGACAGAATGCCAAGTAACGTTCCGACCGGGCATACAGAATTGCAATAAAGTCTTCCATATCGATAGGCCAGCCATCCAATCAAAAGGATCATCGCCAGGGGGAAAACGATTTGGGTTGGATTTACTTCCCGGTAAACAACCGGCAATACGGCATAACTATTGAATTTTGAAAGCAAAAGGGCAACAGAATTATTAAGAAAAATCACAACCGGCTTCATAAAAGTCGTAGAAATTCTCCCAAAATTACTATAAGGATCGGATAAGTCGAGGAAAAAATAAAACCCGGAAAGAGAAGTAATAAAAACCAATAGGAGAATTCCGTAACGGAGGTTATTATGGGGCATGGAAAAATGATGAAATTTTCTTCTTACCTTCCTGGACTTCATCTTCCGGGATGTCCAGGTAACGATGTCCTGGAGAGTTCCGAGTGGACAGACCGATGAACAATAGACCCTGCCGAACAGCAAGGCAACTAACGAAATTATTATAAAACCTATACCTGAAGCGGTAAATAAAATAAGTGTATCGAGCAGGGAGGGAACAAATTGTAAAAAAAGAACCGGGTCTGCAATCTTATAAAAATAATTATGCAGGTCAATAAAAAGTAATAGTGTTAACAGAAAGAATAGCAGGGAGACGACAATTCGAATTTTTTTCAGGAATCCAAGATCCATTCCTTATCCCACTTTTATGCGGTTGATCTTCAATTGATCAAGATTCATATTACCGATCTTAAGGTCATTAGCAATCCTGATATAATTGATTGTTGAAGGTTCAAGACCAAAAAATTTAGTAGCAGCAGCATCAGCGGCTACAATATCGGTTGAAAGGATCAGTGATTTCATGGGTGATATATCCGAAACGGACACCCCACGAGGACCGTTCCGAAGCATTACATTATATGCGTCAACAACATTGAGTGTTGGTTTTTTCCACAACGGAAATTCTGCTATACATTCGTGAAGATTGTTCCTGTGCCAGAATTCCCTGTCCCATACAACCCCCATCAGGTTTTTCATACTGATGGTAAGTTTGGAAGAAGAATGATGTTTTAAAACCGGAACATTGATAAAAACATCAGAGCTTAAAAGCAATTCATGTACCTTGGCATTCTTAAGGATTTTAGCGCCTGCAATATTTACATTCTGGTAGTAATTTTCAGTATTGCCGCCGACAATTTTTCCGCCGGCATCTTTTACCGCCTTTTCAATTCCGCTGTTCGAATAACATTTGGTCCAGTTATCGCAGGTATGATCGAAAGCATATACATCTTTAGCACCTGCATCGAAACAATGCCTGATTATCCTTGAGACCAGTTTTGGATTGGTGTCGGCCGCTCTTTCAGGATCCGAATCCCATCCTATATTGGGTTTTATAACGACCGTTTGACCCTTTTTAACAAACTGGGACATGCCTCCCATTGATTCTATTGCCTTGTCGAACATAATATCCGGCTCGCCTCCTCTTACAGCAACGAGGTCCCACGGCAGCGCGGTGGAATCAGGTAGACTAAATCCCAGCGCTTTATTAATATTAAAAATTCCGAATGATGCGGCACCGGTTGCTAAACCCACACCGATTCCCGTCCTGATAAAATTCCTTCTGTCCATGATGATTTTTTAAAGTATTGCCTGAAAGCTAAAATATTTAAGACGTCAGGTAAAAAACATGATTAAACTCATGAAATCGCCGATAGTATCTTTCCTGCATTCAAACAATTAATAATTGGATTGAAAAAATGTGAGCTAAATCCTACATTTAGATATTGATGTTATAACCCAAAAATATCCGCCATGAACAGATCCAGAAGAGAATTCATTGCCAATTCGGGAAAAATCGTAGCCGGAGCAGGATTAATTACCAGTATTCCATCATTCGCAAAGCAGAGGAAAAAGATGATTGGGGCTAATGATAAGGTTCGGGTTGGACTTATCGGTTGCAATGGTATGGGATTTGAAGACCTTTCGCATTTTCTGAAATACCCTGAAACGGAATGCGTTGCCTTGTGTGATGTCGATCAATCTGTGCTGGACCGTAGAAACAATGATCTTGAAAAAATAGCAGGCAAAAAAGCTGATGTTTATAAGGATTTCCGTCAGTTGCTTGACAGGAAGGATATTGATGCTGTAATCATCGGCACACCGGATCACTGGCATTGCCTGTTGATGGTCAGCGCCTGTGAGGCCGGAAAAGATGTTTATTGTGAAAAACCGGTCGGGTATTCCATCCATGAATGTGAAATAATGGTAAAAGCTGCCCTGAAATATAATAAGGTGGTCCAGGTAGGGATGTGGCAGAGAAGCGGCCCTCACTGGAAAGCAGCCATTGAATTTGTTTATTCCGGTAAGTTGGGAAATATCCGTACGGTAAAAACCTGGGCTTACCAGGGATGGATGAAACCTGTACCGGTTCTTCCCGACAGCCCGGCACCTGCAGGCGTCGATTATGATTTCTGGCTTGGGCCCGCACCAAAACGTCCGTTTAATAAAAACAGGTTTCATTTTAATTTTCGCTGGTTCTGGGATTATGCCGGCGGGTTAATGACGGACTGGGGCGTTCATATTATCGATTTTGGATTATATGGAATGAAGGCATCAACGCCAAAATCCGTAGTTGCTACCGGCGGAAAATTCGCCTATCCGGATGATGCTTCCGAAACTCCCGATACACTCGCTACTTTGTATGAGTTCGATGATTTCACTCTTATCTGGGAGCATGCAACCGGAATTAACGGCGGTCCGTACGGAAAAGATCACGGAGTTGCTTTTATCGGTAATAACGGAACATTAGTCGTAGACCGTAACGGCTGGGAAATTATACCGGAACAGGAAAACGGTAAATATAAAATGGAAGCCATCCCGCCGCAGTTCGGCCAGGGACATGACCTGGATCTTCATGTCAGAAATTTCCTGGATTGTATGCAATCCAGGGAAAAGCCTGTATGTGATGTTGCTATTGCCGCCAACACTGCAACCGTTGCGCATATGGGAAATATCGCTTACAGAACGGGAAGGAAATTGTATTGGGATTCATCCAGTAAGCAGTTTATGAATGACGCGAAAGCCAATGAAATGATGACCAGAACATACCGTGAACCCTGGAAAATGCCACAGGTATAATCCGGCAGGAGATAATACCCCTCTGCTATTCGTTTATTGTTAAATTCTTTCATTACAACCCGGTGATCAACAGGCAGCCCATACAACAAAAGATAGGCCTGACTACGGCAGTTTCAATTGTCGTGGCGAATATGATCGGTACCGGCGTGTTTACCAGTCTTGGCTTCCAGGTTCAAAAATTAAATTCCGTTTTCATTCTCCTGATGCTATGGTTGATTGGAGGAATTATTGCCTTGTCCGGGGCCTTAAGTTACAGTGAAATCGCCTCCCGGATTCCCCGATCGGGAGGAGAATATCATTTTCTTTCCAGGATTTATCATCCCTTTTTAGGCTTCCTTGCAGGATGGACCTCCGTATTCATCGGTTTTGCCGCGCCTACCGCGCTTGCCGCTATGGCCCTGGCCGGGTATTTACATGCCGTATTCAAATTTATCCCGATTGCAGTTGCAGCCTGTGCTGCGATAATTTCTTTATCCCTGATACATTCTTTTCAAATAAAATTAGGCGGTCAATTTCAACGATGGGTTACCTTGATCAAGATTTTTTTACTGTTATTATTTATTTCAGCAGGTTTAATTTTCGGACATCCTGCCGGTATATCCGTTATCCCGGTAAAAACAGACTTTCAGCAATTGCTCTCACCGGCATTTGCGATTTCACTTATCTTTGTTTCCTATTCCTTCTCCGGCTGGAATGCTTCTGTCTATATAATCAATGAAATTAAAGATCCTAAAAAGAATATTCCCTTATCGCTGGTTGCGGGCACTTCCCTTGTAACCATTCTGTACATCCTGCTCAATTTTATTTTTTTATATACCACCCCGGTCGAAGAATTAAACGGCCAGATGGAAATCGGTTTTATTTCGGCGACCCATATTTTTGGTGTTGAAGGGGGAAAAATTCTGGCGATAACAATAGTATTGCTTTTGATCTCCTCCGTTAGTGCACTGATATGGATTGGTTCCAGGGTTTCAATGGTCATGGGAGAGGATTACAGGTTATTGAAATTTCTTGGTAAAACCAATCGTTACGGAGTGCCCGTTTCAGCTATCTGGATCCAGGCAGTTATTTCCATTATAATGATCCTTACATCCACTTTCGAAAGCGTTTTGGTTTATACAGGATTTACCCTGAACATTTTTACCTTATTATCGGTCATCGGTGTATTCGTTTTACGATTCAGGTCCACTAATGAAGATAATGCTTTCCGTTCACCTGGCTATCCGGTAGTTCCGTTTCTATTTATTTTAGCCAGCCTCTGGACCATGGTCTATCTCATTCGGGACAGGACAGTAGAATCCCTATTGGGTATTCTAAGCATTTTATCGGGAGGAATTTTTTATTTTCTGGAAAAAACCCTTACGCGCAGGAGAGACAAGATTTAAGCGAACTAAAGTAATTGGTCATGGTAATTATTATCTGATTAAAGTTATCCACCATTTCTTTTTTTGAATCAATAAATGAAATAGTTTTGTAAATAATAATGCCGGTAGGATCATTATCAACAGGATTTTTTTATCTGAAAATTTTTTTAATTCCGTTCAAATTAATGCAAACCAGAAAATCAGCAGTAATCATCGGGGCAGGAGCAGGAGGGATAGCTACATCCGTTTTTCTTGCTCAAAAAGGGTATGATGTAAAAGTATTCGAGAAAAATTCATTTCCAGGTGGCCGGTGCGGCCGGATCATACGCGATGGCCATCGTTTTGATATCGGGGCTACGATATTGCTAATGCCCAATTTATACAGGGATGTATTTCATGCCATGGGTTTCAATTTTGATGAATTAATGAATGCCAAGCCCATTGAAACCCTTTATAAATTATTTTTTGAAGACGGTGAGGAACTCGATATTACAACGGATGAAAAAAGCATGGAACTTCAATTGGAAGGGATAGAAGAAGGAAGTTATAAGAAAATGCAATCCTATTTGAAGAAGGGATACAAGTTATATGAACTGGCGTTCAGGAAATTATTAGGAAGAAATTTTAAAAATGCATCTGAATTTATCAACTTCGGAAATTTAATATTGCTTTTCCGAATCAAAGCTTTCACCAATCATAATTCATATGTTCGGAAATTTTTCAACCATCCGCATTTAAGAACCGCTTTTACCTTTCAGAATATTTATGTCGGACAAAGCCCTTATGAAGCGCCGGCTTTGTTTTCGATGTTACCTGCTATCGAAATGAAGGAAGGATCCTGTTTCCTGGAAGGGGGCATGTATAAGATTATAGACCGATTAATGAAGATTGCTGAAGGCTTGGGGGTTCAATTTTATTTCGATAAAGCGGTAAAAAAGCTGGAAGTTAATGCCGGACATATTAAGCATTTATTGATGGAAGATGGAAGCCGGCTTGAACCGGATATCATCGTTGCCAATGCTGATTTACCTTACGTATACCGTGAATTATTACCGGACAAAAAAGTTTCAC
>CAYNCU010000055.1:0-15840 GCA_964395765.1 uncultured Roseivirgaceae bacterium
AATTTCCCGAAATACCGTCGTGCGGTTGATTCCGTCAGGATGATGGTGGCCGGTTCTTTTAATGCTTCACGGGGATCGCCCGCAAGGATTTTAAATGTAAAAATATCAAAGAGGGAACTATCTGCCGAAATGATATTATTTTCATCATGAATGTACACATACCCTTTACCGTCATCATATTTCATGAAGGTAGCCTGGTTGTCCATACGTACTGCTGCGATTACATTCGGGCAGGTGTTCAGTATTTCCGAAGCCAGCATCGGGGTTGTATACGTTTGCGTGAATTCAGTATTTCCCATTTTGCCATGCAGGCCGATGCGGTAAATCCGGTCTGCCTTGGTATTATAGGCATCATAGCCCAGGTCATATTTCACGTATAAAAAAATAAGCAGGCTCACCGTGATCCCTACAGTAAGACCGAGGATATTGATGAGGGTCAGTGTCCCCTGTTTTAAAAGGTATCTCCAGGCGATCTTGATGTAGTGGACTAGCATACTATTAAGTTACTTAATTCTCAAAAATGATTTTAACTCCTTAACAAGGGAGGTCGGAAGCCGGATGTCAGAGGATTTCATTTCATCCAATCGGGCCGATCTCCCACTTCCGACCTCTGACCTCAAATAAGTACTTGGTTTCGGATCATTCAATTATTTATTGCCAAATGTTACTATTAGATATACTTATTCCATGCCATGTTCCATAATATATTGATAATCATTATGTTATAATTTAAGTACTAAATTTTCCACCTTAAAAACGTACCAAAATCATACAATCAGTGGCTCGTTTTCATACAATCAGTTAACTTAATAATCATTTTTTAGGCTATGGCGGAAAACGCAAGGATACTGATCATCGATGACAATTTAAGCGTGCTTAATTCGCTCGAGCTTTTTCTTTCCCAACACTTTCAGCAGGTGACTACCCTGAAGTCGCCGAACCAGATTGAGTCCATTCTTAAAAAGGAAAAAATTGACCTGGTACTTCTCGATATGAATTTCACGGCAGGAGTGAATACCGGTAATGAAGGAATATACTGGCTTAGAAAGATCCATGATATAGATGGTTCCATTGCCGTGGTACTGATTACGGCGTATGGAAATATCGGTCTTGCCGTGGATGCCATTAAAGAAGGAGCTTCCGACTTTATTCTAAAACCCTGGGATAATAAAAAACTTTTATCCACGATTCAGATTGCCCTGAACCTGAAACTATCGCGTGATGAAATAAAATTGCTGAAAGAACAGCAGGAAAGAATGGCTTTCGACAGGGACCGGGAAATGGAATTTATCATTGAAGGATCCGCTAAAATGCGGAAGCTTGATGAACTGATCTCCAAAGTTGCCGCAACGGATGCCAGCGTTCTGATCTTGGGAGAAAATGGTACGGGAAAAGAGGTGGTTGCCAGGGAAGTCCATAAAAGATCGGAAAGAAAAAGCAGGAACATGATCAGGGTGGACATCGGGAGCCTGAAAGACACTTTGTTCGAAAGCGAATTATTCGGTCATGTGAAAGGGGCCTTTACCGATGCCCGTGAAAACCGGGCCGGCCGGTTTGAATTAGCTTCGGGAAGCACGATTTTCCTTGACGAGATCGGGAATCTCTCCCTGGCGCTTCAGGCTAAATTGTTAAGTGCCCTGGAAAATAAAAAAATCACACCCGTGGGAAGCAATAAGGAAATTCCGGTTGATATAAGGGTAATTTCAGCTTCCAATAAAGACATCCCGGAAATGGTAAAAAAAGGGTTATTCCGGGAAGATCTTTTTTTCAGGCTGAATACAATATTATTGGAATTGCCTCCGCTTCGGGAACGTACGGAATCCATTCTCCCGCTGGCTGAGAATTTTTTGAAGAAATATTCCGCCCGGTATGATAAGCGAAATATAAAATTAAATGACCAGGCGGCCGGTAGGCTGTTATCATGGTCATGGCCCGGGAATATCCGTGAATTGAAGCATACGATGGAAAAGGCGGTTATTCTCAGTAATGGTAAATTAATTACTGAAAATGATCTGGGTCTTGGTGAAATGAACCCATCGAAAGATCTGAAACTTTCCGATCTATCCCTGGAAGAAGGAGAAAAGCTGATCATCGAAAAAGCATTGATAAAAAACAACTGGAATATTACGGAAACAGCGGAAGCCTTAAAGATCGGGCGACAGACCCTGTATCGTAAAATTGAAAAATATGGTTTATAAACGATTCTATACCGGCGTTTTGATCCGGGTAGTCCTGCTTGTTGTTACCTGCCTGGCATTCTCATGGGCTTATATAATTTATCAGGATTGGCTTATCAGCCTGAACGGTATTGCACTTCTTCTTTTTGAAACCTTTCTGTTGATCCGGTATGTAAATCGTACCAACAGGGACCTCGCTCAATTTTTTCTTTCCGTGAAGAATGAAGACACGACCCTTTCTTATACAAAGAAATCCTATGGTCATTCATTCGATAATCTTTATAAGCAACTCGATAGGCTCAATGAACATATTCGAAACATCAAAACGGATCTTGTGAACCAGGAACTTTTTAATAAGATCATTATCAGTCATATCAATACGGGGATTATGGTCATTGATGCCAACGGAAAAGTTACCTTACATAATCTTGCCTTATCGAATTTATTTTCAATTCCCGTTATCAACAGTGTGTTCCAGCTTGATAATCTTAAAGAGGGTTTTTCCAGGCTTTTTTTAAATATCAGTCCCGGGCAGCGTATAACGCATAAAATTCCCGTCCGGGAATCCATGAAGGAAATTTTGATCCGTGCCAGCGAATACAGGACCAAAGACCAATCCTTTAAACTGATCTCCGTTCAGGACATCAGGCCGGAACTGGACGAAAAGGAAATGGAGTCCTGGCAAAAGCTGATCCGGATCCTGACCCATGAAATTACCAATTCCATCGGGCCTATTAATTCCACCATCAATACCATAGCCGACTTTTTTATTCTTAACGATCATGGCGTTAAAGAACTGGTGCAGCTGAATCAGAAAAATATCAACGATACCGTTAAGGGAATTCAGATTATTCGTGAACGGAGTTCAGGTTTACTTGACTTCGTACAGCGGTTCAGGGATCTCACATTGATCCCGAAACCCAATCGGGTTAAAATTCCGGTAGTAAACCTGTTCGATCATATTAAAACCCTTATGACGGATGATCTCTATACCAATGGAATTTCATTGACCTGTGTTCCGGCCATCAATGACTTATGTTTTTCTGCCGATAAATCCATGGTGGAGCAGGTGATGATCAACCTGGTAAGAAATGCATCGGAATCGGGCTGCAAAAAAATTCACCTGGAAGCAGGCAGCGATGAAAACCGTATATGGGTAAAGGTTGGGGATGACGGCCGGGGAATCGAACGGGAAAATATTGAAAATATATTTGTTCCGTTTTTTACCACGAAAGAAACAGGGTCCGGGATTGGGCTTAGTTTATCCCGCGAGATTATGCGTCTGCACGGTGGCACCATTGATGTAAATTCCGAACCGGGGAAGGGAACGGTATTTACGCTTAATTTTAAAATTTAAATTACCAAGAGAACCCCACGCCCGATAACAATTGGAAGACACAGCGGTTTTCTTCGGACTTCTCCGTGCCTTTTCTGAGCAACTTTATGTAATAAATTATTTCGATTATCCTCCCATTACCTGTTTGATCTCATCCCACGATACATTGGCGAAGAAGTTCTTATCATGATCCCATTCAACCCTTTTGCCGAGTTTAAGAGATAAGGTTCCCATGTGGGCGGAAATAGATTCCTGGAAACCGGCGTCGATATCACACGACGGGGTCCCGCCCAGCCGGATACAGTCGAGCCAGTTGCCGATATGTAAATGAGTAACATCAATGCGCTTCCCGTTGACATAACTGTACATCATTCCTTTCTCGGCAAAATATCTTTCGGTGGCAGACGTTATGGCATCCACATTTTCTGCCCCGGAAGTATAGGAATACATAGGCATTTCCAGATCAATGGTTCCGTTTTTGATATACTTTTCATACCGGGTGGAACGGCGATCCGGGTAAACCGTTATTGTGTTTCCCAATTCCATGGTAGCGTCATGTCCCATAATGAGATTAGGCCTGTTAAACTCATTGCCCAGGGTGGCACTGTACTGGAAAGTAAAATCGCGGTCGGGGTATTCAAACAGCACATTGAAAACATCGGGCACTTCCCTGCCGTCATGCCAGTAATAGATCCCGCCAGAAGCCATCAGAGATTTGGGTATACCCATTCCAAAAAGCTGGTTGATCGCATCGAATTCATGCGTCATGAGATCACCGCTCAGACCGGTTCCATAATCCCAGTATTTCCTCCAGCGGAAAAAGCGATCTTTATTGAAAGGGATCTGTGGTGCATTACCGAGAAAGCGTTCCCAGTCGATGGTCTCGGGATTGCCTGCAGGGTCAAATTCATACTGCCAGGCCCCGTTGGGAGAATTCCGGTTGGTATTGTTCTGAATAAGCGTCACCTGACCCAGTGCATCCTTGCGGATCAGGTCTCTGGCCTTATTATAGCTCTCGGTTTCCCTGCGCTGGTGTCCTAATTGCAGCTTGATGCCCGTTTTCTTAACCAGGTCATAAAGGTCATAGCTTTCCTGAACCCTGTGGGTCATCGGCTTTTCTACATAAACATGTTTCCCGGAACGGGCGGCTTCCATGGCCATCGGTGCATGCCAGTGGTCCGGCGCGGCGATGATCACCGCGTCAATATCATCGGCATGGACCAGGTCCTCCCACTTATGGTATTTTTTGGCCTGGTGTTTTTCGGAGCTGACCGTTTTCTGGGCCCTGTCATTTCTTACGGTAAAGATGTCGCACACCCCATTGAACACAATATTCAGATCATCCTGTTCAAGAAATGTCTGTAGAGCACCATTATTCCCTGTTTTTTCCGCTCTTTCTTTTTCCGTATTCAACCATTCCTCGGTGGCAAAACCGGCGGCCCGGGTCAGTTGTTCACCGCGTATGCCGAATCCGATAATTCCCAATCTTATTTGTTTGGAACGGTCGGCCGGTATTTCAGGCTTTGACGATTCACTCCCCGGATTTACTCCTATCCGGGATAAAATATTCGACCGGAGTATGCGGTCATATTTCATTTTACGGTAAGCACCATATATTACCCCGCCTAATACGGGAACCGTGGCCAGTCCTTTTATTATATCCCTGCGGGAAATTCCTTTCGGCCCCTCTTCTTGTTCTTTTGATATTTTATCGTCCATGATCAGTCAAACTTTATTATTTTTTACGCGGTGTATAAATCTCTCGATACCGATAAACCGGCTGTTGGGAAATACCAGGTTGATGGCTACGGCAAAAATTTCAATCAGGTTTTTATTAATTAACAAGTAGCTTCCTTCGCTGGGCATGGCATATTTTAAGCCGATCAGCGGCGGATGCGACAGGTAGTATAATCCGATTAAAATTATTGCGCCGATACTTGCCGGTTTTTCAAGAAAACCGATGATCAGTAAAAGGCCTATAATCAGCAATCCCCAGATATTGATCTGGTCAGTGATACTTAAAAGCACATGATTTCCGGCAATCGATTTAAATATTCCGGCAAACCATCCTTGTGAGTCCATTAAAAAACTGGCCGATGACCAGTGCGCGCTCATTATTTTCGCCAAACCTTCGTAAAAGATCTGCCACCCGACTATTACTCTCAATAATACCAGTATTGTTAATTGATTATTTGAATAGGTCCGTGTGTTTAAAAAACCATTATCCTTGTTCATAAAAAGTCAGTTAAAAAAAATACATATAAATTTATTTCATAATGAGGAAAAATGTGAAAAAACGGTGAAAAAATGTTGAATAATGACATGCATAATGTATCCATATTATTGGCAGCGAAAAGATGGACAGCTGGCGATGGATAAGAAATATCCGGTAACGAAAAATATAAAACTAAAATGATTTATGAATAACGTTCCCACAAAGATCAAAACTCAGAAATCAGAAATCTGAGATCATTGCGTAATCAATCCTCTGTCTTTAAGCATAGGCTGAATATCCGGTGCCCGCCCCGTGAAGTCTTTAAACATTTTGTTATATTCAATCGTATTACCCCGCGAAAGGACCATATCCCTGAACCGCTGGCCATTTTCCCGGCTAAGGCCACCGTGATTCTCAAACCAGGCAAATGCGTCGTCATCCAGCATTTCAGTCCAGAGGTAGGCGTAATACCCTGCCGCATACCCATTGCTCCAGATGTGAAGGAAATAGCTCGACCGGTATCTTGGCGGCACCTGCGGAATGTCCAGGTGTGTCTTTTTGAGCGCATTAGTTTCAAAATCATCCACGGATTTTATACTGTCTCCTGCCGGGATGGTATGCCACTGCATATCAAGATCGGCCGCACCCAGCAGCTCGGTAAGACGATAGCCCTGGTTGAAGGTTGCCGAATTCTTGATCTTATCCACCAGTGCCTGTGGCATCGGTTCGCCGGTCTTGTAATGAACGGCATAATGTTTCAATACTTTCGGATCGAGCGCCCAGTGTTCATTGAATTGCGAAGGGAATTCCACGAAATCACGGGCTACATTGGTGCCGGACAAGCTCGGGTATTCCTGGTCGGCAAAAAACCCGTGAAGGGCATGACCGAATTCATGGAACATCGTGGTTACATCATCATAGCTTATGAGGGCCGGTTCTCCGGGAGTAGGTTTAGTAAAATTGCAGACATTATAAATGACCGGATGGGTGCCCAATAATTTCGATTGTTCCACCAGGTTGCTCATCCAGGCGCCTCCCGATTTATTGTCACGCTTAAAATAATCGCAATAAAATAATCCTAAAGAGCTGCTGTCTTTGTCGAATACTTCATAAACGCGTACATCGGGTTGGTAAACGGGTATATCGGTCCTTCGTTTAAAGGTCAGGCCGTATAATTGGTTGGCTGCATAAAACACTCCGTTTTCCAGTACATTGTATAATTCAAAATAGGGTTTTATCTGGTTTTCATCCAGGTCGTATTTTGCTTTCCTGACTTTTTCGGAAAAATAATTCCAGTCCCAGGGCTCAAGTTTAAATCCTCCTTTTTCGTTATCGATAACAGTCTGTAATTCCGATGCTTCTTTCCTGGCCTTTGCCGTTGCGGCTGGAATTAGTTTATTTAAAAATACCTCAACAGCCTGCGGTGTCCTGGCCATCTGGTCTTCGAGTTCCCAGGCCGCATAATCCGGGTAACCCATCAGTTTGGCTTTTTCGGCCCTTATCTCGGCCAGTCTTTTAATGGTTCCGCGGGTATCATTGGCATCGCCCTTTTCGGCCCGTGTCCAGGAATTCTCAAATAAGGTGTGGCGGGTATCCCGGTTTTTCAGGGATTGCAGGGCCGGTTGCTGTGTTGTATTCTGCAAAGGGATAAGCCATTTTCCCTGCTGACCGTTCGCACTTGCATCCTGGGCTGCCGTTTTCAGCGCACTTTCCGATAACCCTACCAGCGCGGACTTGTCGCCGGTTACATAGGCACCCGCTTTTGCAGCAGCCAGGAGCTGGTTGGTAAATTTGGCACTGAGGCTCGCTTCCTCTTCATTGAGTTTTTTAAGTTTGGTTTTATTCTCCGCTGAAAGATTGGCGCCTTCATGAATGAATTTCTCATGATAATATTCAAGCAACCGGTCAGACTCTGGGTCAAGTTTCAGTGAGGCTTTTTCCTGGTATATTTTGTTGAATCGTTCATAAAGTTTATCGTTAAGATAAATAGCGTCCTGGAGAGCGGCCAGCTTTGGCGCTATGGATTCCTGCAATGCCATCAAAACCGAATCGGTATTGGCGCCCGCCAGCATGTTAAACAGATTATCAACACGTTTCAAAAGTTGCCCGCTTTTTTCCAGGGCTACAAGCGTATTTTCAAAACTTGGTGCCGCAGGATTATTGGCAATACTGTCTATCTCCGACAATTTACTGTGAATGCCGTAGTCATATGCCGGTGCAAAATTGCTGTCACTGATCTTCGAAAAATCCGGAACATTATAAGGCAATCCCGTTTTCATAAATATAGGATTCGAAAGTGTATCGGTGGCATTTTTCATTGCTTCATTCTGATGTAGGTTCGGATTACATCCTGCTATTAACAGGAATGCAATGTATGTCATTAAAACTTTATTTTTTTTCATGGCATTAACTATAAAAATCATTTATCGTTTTTTTGGCCGGGTTAAAAATCTTCCAGTAATTCTTTACCAAGATAATCGATGTGGATTATTAAAATGTAATTTATAAAAAAATAATTACACAGAGTTGCCCGGAGAAGGCATAGAAGACCACAGAAGGTTTTCTCTGAGTGACTCCGTGACTCCTCTGCGGTTCTCAGTGTAATAAAAATTAATTCTTAAGAAAATTACACAGAGTTGCCCGGAGAAGGCACAGAGGACCACAGAGGGTTTTCTCTGAGTAATTAATTACCTTTTTATTTCCATCTTTTCCATTTATATTTTATTTTCAAAGAATGTTAAACCAGCTAATCTATTCAAATGAAAACCATCCACAAGGACAACGGCATCTTTCAACTGGCAGATGCCTTTGTCAATCAAACCGGCAGTAATATTTTTCTTACGGGTAAGGCGGGTACCGGGAAAACGACGTTCCTCCAGCATATCCGTGAAACAAGTTTCAAAAACCCGGTCATTGTTGCCCCCACAGGCGTAGCTGCCATCAATGCCGGGGGAGTGACCATTCACTCTTTTTTCCAGCTTCCGATCGGAACCTTTATTCCGGAGAACCGGTTGAGCAGTTTTGACGAAAGGTCAAGAGCGGTTTTTTCCCATGCCGATCTGTTGAGGAAGATCCGGATCAATGCGCAGAAACGAAAACTCATGCGCGAACTTGAACTTCTGATCATCGATGAAATATCTATGGTCAGGGCCGATGTGCTGGATGCCGTCGATACGGTATTGAAACATATCCGGCATAACCATACACAGCCGTTCGGCGGTGTGCAGGTGCTGATGATAGGCGATCTTTACCAGTTACCTCCCGTGGTGCCGGAGGATGAGAAACAATTGCTTTCCTCCTACTATGAAAGTCCGTATTTCTTTGCCTCCAAAGTCATTACGACTTCGCCGCCTGTTTGCCTTGAACTGGATAAGATATACCGGCAAAGCGATGAAACTTTCATCGGAATGCTGAATAAGATCCGTCATAATCAGCTGAGCGAAGATGACTTGGAATGGCTGAATGGTTTTTACAAACCTGATTTTAAACCCGGGGATGCTGAAAATTACATTACCCTTTGTTCCCATCATTACAAGGCAAATGCGATCAATGAGAGAGAACTAGAAAAATTGCCTGGAAAGGCTTTTCATTTTGAAGCTTCCCGGAAAGGTGAATTCAATGAAAACGCCGCGCCTGCTGACCAGACACTGGTGCTGAAAAAAGGAGCCCAGGTTATGTTCATCAGAAATGACAAGGGAGAATCCAAAAGATATTTTAACGGTAAGATCGGAATTATTGAAGCGATTGCAGCAGATGAAATTAGGGTTGCCTTTCCCGGTGAGCAAGGCAGCATAAAACTGGAAAAGGAAGAATGGAAAAATATACGGTATTCTTTCGACGAATCTTCGGGGGGAATTATGGAAAAGGAACTGGGTTCCTTCCGGCAATATCCTATCCGGCTTGCCTGGGCCATCACCATTCACAAAAGCCAGGGTCTCACTTTTGAACGTGCGATCATTGATGCGGGGGATTCATTTACCTCCGGCCAGGTTTACGTGGCCTTCAGCCGGTTGAAAAGCCTTGATGGTCTCGTGCTGAGAACACGGATCAAACCCAACAGCATTATGACCGATGACGAAATCATTTCTCAAAATCAATTCCCTGGAATTGACACATTGAAAGATGTATTATTTGCGGAACAGGAAAAATATATCCATACCATTCTCTTCCGGAGCATGAACTGGGATAAGCTTAAGGAGGCCTTCGATGATTTTTCGGAACTGTACAGTGAGCGTCATGTGACTTATCGTGATGAAGCGATTCAGCTGGCAAAAAACAGCCTGAAAAAAATAGAAGAATTTGAAGCAGTTGCGGAAAAGTTTAGAAACCAGCTTTCAAAAATCTTACACGCCGGGGAAAAAGGCCGTGCGCTTCTTAAAGAGCGAATGGAATCGGCATCGGAATATTTTGTTAAAAGGCTGAAAAAAGAAATAGACGCGTTGATCGAGGCCAACATCCGGATCCAGTCAAAAAAGAGGGTAGTCAAAAAATACCTGAAATCCATGAACAGCCTGCGGGTAGCTGTCTTCATTCGCATCCGCGAAATCGAGCAGGCTAAAAACCTGGCGGCAGGGCTGGCGGAAGGAAAAAATATTTCCGGTATGCTTGCTGCTCTGGCTGAGAACAGAAAGAATGAACATTTACCGGTTACACCGATGCCGGTTCCCTTAAAAACAAAAAAAGGCGACAGCCGGAAAATGACATTTGAAATGTACAAATCCGGCAAGACGATTGAAGCGATTGCCGCAGAAAGATCCTTGACCAAAGGAACCATCGAATCTCACCTGCTGGATTTTATTTCAGAAGGGAAACTCGACGTACATGATTTCGTTTCCAAAAAAAAATATAAAGTGATCGATGCGGCCCTGGAATCGAATGACTTCGGTAGCCTGACGGATGTCAAACATCTTTTAGGTGATGATTTTTCATATAACGAAATAAGAGCGGTAATGAATCACAGGAAAGCAATGAAGGAGATTGACCGGCAGACCAGTTAAATGGCTCACTCGCTTTGCAAGCCATAGCATAAGTGGAGGCTTGTTAATGGATTGAATTCCAGAAGAATAAGCTTTCTGCAGCAGGTAACCGATTTAAAATGGTTGGAGGAAAAATAACATCCGGCTACTTCAAATAGAAATTATTGCGCTTCCTGAACCAGAATCCTCTGACCTCTGACCTCCGACCTCTCCGAATTATTTATAGGGTCAATTATTAATCACCTACTCGTATCGCAACGTCTTCACCGGATCCGTCGTCGCCGCTTTCAGCGTATGGTAACTGACGGCCAGGAAAGCGATCAATAGTACCACAAGGCAGGGAATGGCAAATACCCACCACGAAAGGGTAATCCGGTGCGCAAAGGCCTGCAGCCACCGGCTCATCGCCCATCCTGCCGCCGGAATGGAAAGGAATACCGATATCCCCAGGAGTACAAAATATTCTTTACTCATGAGACTGACGATACTGGAAACCCCGGCCCCCATCACCTTCCGGATCCCGATCTCCTTGGTTCGCTGCATTACGGATAATGACGTAAGGCCGATCAGTCCCAGGCAGGCGATGAAGATCGCCAGGGAAGAAAATATCCCGAAGACAGTGCCGAACTGTTCATCGGCTTTGTATTGCGCATTATACCGGTCGTCAAGGAAAAAGTAATCATATGGATTTCCAGGGAAAATTTCATCCCAGTCTTTCCGGAATGCAGCCATCGAGTTTTTCACTTTCGATGTATTGAATTTTATCGAATAGTATCCGCCGGGGGCATCACTGTAACGGAAGATCATCGGGTCATAGGATTTTTTAAGTGATTCCTGGCCGTAATTTTTCACAACCCCGACAATATTAAAGGTATCGCCCCAGAAAAAAATCTGCTCGTTGAGGGCATCTTCCGGTTTATTAAAACCCATGAGTTTGGAAGCCGCTTCGTTCATCATCACATTTTTATCTTCACCGGTCTTATCATCGGAAAAGGCCCGACCCGCAATTGTTTTCAGGCCATAAGCAGGAATGAAGTCGCCGTCCATCATGATCACACGGTATTGTTTACTTTCCTTGTCTGATTGACTGAGTAAGCGGATACCGCCGGCATTCCAGCCGGGCTGACGGCCTGGCACTTCTGTAGATGCTGTCACGGAAGCCACTTCCGGGTATTTCAACAGGCGGTGTTTGAATACCTGGTATTTCTGCTGGTAGGTCGAATCGGTTATCCCCGGCGAATTGATCACAAGGGTTTGGTTTATGTTAATTCCCAGCGACTGGTTCTGAAGGAAACGCACCTGCCGGTATACGACAAAGGTGCCGGTGATCAGGGCAATGGAAACTGTAAACTGTAATACCACCAGTCCCTTTCTCAATTGAATTCCCTGCGATGTATTTTTAGACCTCCCTTTCAGAACGCTGATCGGTTTGAAACCGGATAAGATAAATGCGGGGTATAGTCCCGTTAAGAGGCTTCCGGTTATTATCATTAAGACCAGGCCGATCCAGAAAACCGGCTGATGAAATATAAAATAATGAAGTTCCCTGCCGCTAATTTTTGAAAAAGCCGGAGTCAGGATTGCGACACACAGAACGGAAAGTGCAATGGTTATAATATTAACTATAATTGACTCCATCATGAATTGCCGGATCAGTTCCCACCTTACTCCACCCATCACCTTCCGTATGCCGACTTCTCTTGATCTTTCCACGGATTTAGCGGTAGAGAGGTTGATGTAATTGATCCAGGCAATAATCATAATAAGAATGGCTATAATAGCCAGGTAACGTACTGTAGCCCTGTTCCCGTTGCGCTGGAATTCAAACATATAATTAGAATCAAGATGAATATTCCTGACCGGTTGAAGATGGAAAACAATATTCGGGTGTTGCGGATCATAATTATCTCCCCTGACCTTCTTTATAAAAGCCGGAAATTTTGCAGTCAGCGCCTCAGGGTCCGTATTTTTCGTGAGTTTAATATAGGTCATAAAACCGTCCCAATTCCAGGTATTTAAGGCATCGGGGTCTTTAAAAAAAGATTGATAGGTCGAAAATGAGAGAAGGGCGTCGAATTTCATATGGGTATTTTCCGGCAGGTCTTTGAATACGCCTGTTATTTTAACGGAACGTCCACCGTTGGCGATGAGGGTTTTGCCTACGGGATCATCCCCATGAAAATATTTTTTTGCCATAGACTGGGATAAAACCATAGCAAAAGGATCTTTTAATGCTGTGGTATCATTTCCTTCGAGGAGGGGAATAGAAAACACATCGAAAAAATTTTTTGTCGCAAAAAAGATCTCGTCTTCCTTAAAAGTTTCTTTCCCGTTGGAGAATATAGCTCCGTCTTGTCGCATTCGAACGTATTCTTCCACTTCGGGAAAGTTGGCTTTCATGGCAGGTCCCACCCCGGCGCAGCCGGAAGCCCATTGGGTAGAAAGTACACCGTTGTCATACCGGTCCTGTTCAACCCTGAAAATTCGATCTGCATTTTTCAGAAATTTATCATAACTGTATTCATGCATCACATACTGCATCAGCAGGAGAAAAGTGGTCATCCCGATCACAAGGCCGAGCATATTGATAATGGAATAGAACGGATTATGGGCGATGTTTCGCCAGAAGGAGGCTAAATAGTTTTTGAACATTTCAGGTTGTTGTTTATGAAAGTTGTTGTTGTAATAATTTCAAAAATAGTCAAATATTTTTGCTTGAAAAAACGGAATGTTGATTATTCCCCTCTTCAAAGATCCTATTCTTTACTACTTTCCAATCTTGAAAAAGTTACAGTACTACCGGACCAGGATTTTGGTTTGATATATACTTTCTTCCCGTACAATGGTGAGGAGATAGAGACCGCCGGCCAGCCGGCCCAGATCTATTTCGTCCTTCCCGGTCAGCCAAACCTGTTTTTTAATCATCAGCCTTCCGTTCATATCAATAATATAGATTTCCGCCGGACCCGTGAAACGGGATTCAACGGTCAGAAAATTATGCGCCGGGTTCGGGTAGATCAGCCAGTCGGTATTACTTCGTTCTGCGAGACCGAGTTCTGTAATATTAACCGTATCTGAATTGATATAACACCCTGAATCATTCATTACGATGCTGTAATAATTGCCAGGTTGCGTTACCACAAGGGTATCATGAACGGCGCCGGGTATTGAATCATGATTAAAGAACCACTGGATGCCGGCGGTGTTATCCGTGATCAGGTAATTAAGATCGGAAGCAATTTCGGGTTTGGCCGGCAGCGGATTTACCGTTACCCGGAGTGTATCCGAATAATTCCTGCACTGGTTGGAATCTGTAGCGGCAACCGTATAATTTCCGCTGCTGAAAACACGGAACAAACTGTCGCTGTTGTTTAAAGAAGAACCGTCATCGTACCATTCAAAGTGGTTCGATGAATCACTTTGAACAAGAAGGGAAACCGAATCTCCGGAACAAAAACTTAACGGGCCCTGGTTGATTATTCTGACGTCAGGCAATTCCAAAATATTTATTGTTACCGTATCCGTGTGATTGACACACATACCGGTATCCGTCACCAGTGCGGCATAACTACCTTTCGAAAAAACCTGCAGCATACTATCCGGGTTATCAAGCGACTCGCCGTCCCGGTACCATTGGTATTGATTCACCGCCGGGCCATGGGCAATTAATGACAGTGTATCATGATTACACAGCGAAACCATTCCACGTGTGTTTAAATTCACAGCCGGTAAATCATGCACCGTTATGTTTACCGTATCGGAATTATCGGAGGTCAGCGAATAGATATCTGTAATATTGAATGCATAACTTCCGCTGTTTTTAACTGCGATCTGCCTTGTGGTTTCCCCGGATGTCCATTGATAATGGTAACCTTCGGGTGCGGAGAGGATTACACTGTCGCCTTTACAAAAACTCAGCGCACCCTCGACTGATATGACAGGCCGTGTTTCAATATTAAATGTATCGGAATTTGTGGAACACCCGTCATTACTGAAAACGGCATCATAATAATTCCCGGATTTAATTACCTGGATGGTATCAGCCGTTGCCCCGTTAATCAACGAATTATTGTAATACCATCGGTTGCCGGTGGAGGCGTCGGATTTAAGAACATTGTTAACATCGGTAACTACAGGTTTATCCGGTTTCGGGCTTACAGAAACCGTTACTGCACCGGATATGTTGACGCAGGAATTTCCATCCGTGGCCTGCACGGTATAGATTCCTGAGGAATTTACAGATAGGCTTATGGTGGAATTATGGGTATCGATATTATTTAAAAACCATTCATAAGAATTCGACGGGTCGCCGACAGCCTCTAAAAGTACAGAGCCGCCAGTACAAAATGCAGTGGATCCGGCGGACTGAATGGATACTGCCGGCAATGAAAAATGAGTTACCTGGACTGGATCTGAAGGTAAGGACCACGCCCCCGTTCCGGTATCCTGAACTCTTAATGTATAAGATCCTGCGTTTTTCGCCTGTATGATCCTGGATGTATCCCCGTTTGACCACCCATATTTGAATCCGGTTGGACCGGATAATTCAACGGAATCGCCGGGGCAGAATTCAAGATCTCCATTGACCGTTATGCTTGGCGGATCCGGTTTTGTGATCAGTGAATTCAGGTCGGCATAGGCATTGATCTTTCCCCAGCCCCAGGTTTCACTTCCATCCACAGGAATAGTGCCGGTAAAACTATCGCTGATTGAGTTGGACTTGAAAATATCTTTTACATTTTCGGGAGTCAGGGTCGGGTCCTGTTCCAGCATGAGCGCTATGATGCCGGTAACCACGGGAGTGGCCATGGAAGTTCCCATGAAGGCGCCGAAATAATATGTTCTCGAATTCCAAACGGTACTAGCGGCTACGTAAGGGCTGGTGGCATTATATTGCGTATCATAGGAATTCAGCGATGAAACTACCACGGCACCTGGGGCGGTAATGTCCGGTTTTACCCGGCCGTCGGCCGTGGGACCATGACTTGAAAAGGGGGCCAGGTTACCACGAGCAGGCAAATAACTTCCATAGGATTCTGTGGTACCGGTTAAATCAGTCCATTGGGTTTTGGTGACATAGGCACCTGCAGTTATAATACGATTGGCCGTTCCCCCGATTTCTCCTACCGTGCTGTT
>CAYNCU010000055.1:15940-19729 GCA_964395765.1 uncultured Roseivirgaceae bacterium
GTATAATCGAAACCCCCGTCGATGATGCCGACCACAACTCCTTTTCCGTCAAATTTCTGAGGAAGGAAAATCCCCTGCTGCACCGAATCCACATGCGTGGCCTTCCGGGCGCTGTCGAGACGCATGTTAATTTTCTGGTCCACCTTCAGATAATCGATCCCAGCCAGTGCCGATACCTGCTCCAGGTTACTGACCGGGATCTTCATGGACCAGATGTTTCCGATCCGTGATCCCATCATTACCCCCATGGAACTCAAGGAGCTTTCATTGATCTCATTATTTACTTTCACCAGTGCCCCGATATAATTCGCCGAATTATACCGGACCACAGGAAAGCGGGATGAAAAATTAGAATTGATGGCAACTCTCGCTGTCGGATTATTTTGCTGTTTCACTAAATGCATAAACATTCTTGTTCCCGGTGATAATTTCGAAGGATGAAACCGGGCTACAGGAATGGACGGAGGAGGTGCATGCACAGGCACCCGGATCTGGGCCAGGCTTACCGGGCAGAGGGGTAACGTGATAAAAAATAATAGACTTAGTTTGTAAAGGATCCGCATCAGGCTGTTTAGCGAATTTTTCTGAAATTTACTCTGTGATCCACATCCACATATTTTATTCCATCTATAGAAGAAAGCTTTTCCACATTCTGAACCGGCACTTTCATGGATAGTATATCGTTGGCCCGGCTTCCCGGTATGGCATTAATGCCGGTTAAATTATTATTATTGAAATTATCCGTGACCTTAATCATGACGCCAACATAATATTCGCCGTCGACCTTAATGAGAGAATATTTTTTTATGAAATCTTCTCCCGGGACCGGTTGATTTGTATTTACTTCTTTTTTATAATCACTGATAAACATTTTTGTCCCTGCTGAATAGATATCGGAATCGTTAGGATTGGTAACCGTCCGGGGCTGACCATTTGTATTTTCATGCATTTTTTTATTTACAGCACACGAAATCAATAATGCCAGGATTGAAATAAAGAATATGCTCCCCCGAATCATAATACTAATTTTTATCAGTTGAATTACGGTTATTATATAACGTAAAATGATTGATAATATGCCAGGTATAAAAATCCATATCTGTTTTTTTAAGCCTGGCAAGTCCCTTTTTTTCGTTAACGGATACTTGTTTAGAACATCCGGCACTTCGGGCAGGGTTTGAAATTACCGAATATTATTCAATAAAAATTGCGGCATACGGCCTTTGTAAATGCTTATATCCTGCGAGGAATTACGACGAAGGATAATACCGGGATTTCGGATTGAAATCCCGGTATTATTTATAATTATATTCTACTCAGTTCTCAGGATCCGGGCCGGGTTGGAAATGGCGGCTTTGTAGATAGTCAGCGACGTGGTAAGCAACGCCATAAAAGCGATCAGGAATCCACTTGCCAGGAGAATCGAGATTCCCACCGGCTCATAATATTTATAAATAATGGATAATATGGCAGAGGTCAGGAAATAGGACAAGATAATTCCTGCCACTACTGAAATACCCAGAATGATGAAGAACTGTCTGTTGAGGGTTAACAAAATGGCTCTGGACGTGGCACCCATTACCTTGCGAATCCCGATTTCCTTTAACCGGCTGGCTACATTAAGTGAAGAAAGAGCAAATACTCCGGTAAGGGATAACAAGCCTCCCAGAATCGAAAGATAAAGGAATATGGTTTTCATGTTATTGGCCGTATCAAGTGCATTTCCCAATACCATGTCATCCTGGAAATATCCGGAAAACGGCCGGTAAGGAATTACTTCTTTCCAGGCATCGGCAAGGTAATTGAATGTTTTGGTCTTCTTTTCTGCCGTTGTTTTCACAACCAATTTCATCGATTCATCTTCTGTTGCAGGAAGATAAATCTCGGGGATCATCTGGTAGCCATTGAATATCGAATTAATCACATTTTGTGTGACGCCGATGATATAGCGCTTTCCGTCTTTGAGGTTAACCAGTTTTCCGATCGGGTCTTTCAAATTAAACCGGTCCACATACGCCTGGTTAACGACAACAGCATCCTTATAATCGGTTGCCAGATCCTTGTTGAACAATCTGCCTTCGGTAACTTTAACATTCATCATTTTAAGATACTCGGGGCCGGTTCTTCTTGACCTGATTTCAACATTACTTGTGTCGAGTACCAAATAAGTGTCTTCGTACTCTCCGCCAAGAGGATCGTTGGTAGAAGCCCAGGCTATGATATCGGGATCGCTCTTGATTTTATCACGCATCAGGCTGAATTCCGTTTTATCATCCGTAGAGATATTGATAATGTTTTCCCGCTGATAGCCAAGATTAAGTGAACGGATAAATTCCGCATTTCGCAGAAAAACGAGGCCGCCCACAAGAACCATAATGGAAAATGAAAATTGAAGTGCATTCAGAATCCTTGATGTAATTCCTGATCCGCGGAGTCTGATTCGGTTATGGAAGATGGCGGCCGGCTGAAATTTTTTTGAATATAATGCCGGGTAGAGTCCTGCAATTATTGTGGTAACAAGAAATAAAACCGTAAATGCCAGGACCAGGTGCAAAATATTAAAATCTTCTATAATTATGTTTGCATGCCAGAGAGAATAAAATGCTTCGGACAGCCACTGAAATACCGCCATGCCGAAGATAAGAGACATGAAAGAGGTCCATGACATTTCGAACATAAATTGAGTGAATACCTGTGAAACGGTGCCTCCCATCACTTTACGAACTCCTATTTCCCTGACCCGGTTTCCCATCAGGGCCATGGTCGTATTGGCCAGGTTGAAGCAGGCAATCAGGAAAATAAGAATAGCCATGGAGGAGAAAACGGTTAATACATCATCTCCGAGCCGGAGGTTCCCGTTCGAACCTTCAGTCTTCATGTTATTTAATAATTTTGCATCCTTAAAACCAACCAGCTCAAACCGGCTCACGCTCCATTCCGGGCGTGCCGTATTCTGTTCTTTAATGAAATTATTCAATTGGCCGGCAACTGCATTTTTATTTCCGGCATCCGTCAGTTTGAGAAAGGTGGAAGGCTGCTGCCAGATGGTCCAGTCATCGGGTTTTATTTCATGGCCGTCAAGAAAATTTTCAATGTTGGTCAGGGCTCCGAATTGAAAGGTTGAATTCAGGGGTATCCTGCTAAATACACCTGCTACTGTGAAATTTACCGACCGGTCAGAAGCATAATGTATGGTCATTATTTTCCCGACCGGATCGGCGTCACCGAAATATTTTTTAGCCAGTTCCTGTGTCAGAAATAGCTGGCTCTTATCCTTAAGCAATTTGAAGGAGCCTGATTTCAGATTAACAGGGAAAAGGTTAAAGAAGTTATCATCGACATAACCGATTCCTTCATAAAAGATCTTATCCTCGTAAGCCAGGTTTTCACCGTATTGCATAAATCGGGTTTGGTTTTCCACGCCGGCAATTTCCGATGCAACCCGTGGCCCCATTGGCATCGGGGCAAGATCATATCTCGACAAACCTCTTCCCGTGTTTTGTTTCAATTCATTGATCCTGAAAATTGTTCCCGTGTTCTTATAATAACTGTCAAATTCCCAGTTATAGGCATAAAGCAAATAAATGGTAAGACAGAATGCCATGGAAATTCCCAGGCCGATAACATTAATGGATAAATAGATTTTGTTTTTCCAGGTATTGCGAATAGCAACCTTGAGGTAATTCTTCCACATAAAAATGACAGTTGTTGTTGTGTTGTGTAATTATAAGACGAATTAATTTATTCCTGAGTTACAATAATTCCCGTGAAATTGAGAATTTTCTTCTG
>CAYNCU010000056.1:0-11965 GCA_964395765.1 uncultured Roseivirgaceae bacterium
AAGCCGTATTGAAAATCTATTTTGTTTAATTCATCGCCTGGTACTCATCCCCTCTCTGCCTGCAGAGAGGGGTCGGGGGTGAGTCAATCTGCCCGTACGTTTTCCCTACCTTTCTTAATAAATTGTTACGTCATAATTAAAATGTATACCGCATCACCGGCCTTGTCGCTGAACGTCTGGCTACTTCTTTAAACCCCGCTTTGACGAATGAACGGTAAAAACCCGTGTAAGCGAAAGTGTCAGGGTAACTTTCTTTATCGGGAAGGACAGGATATCCTTCAAGAATTTTAATTTTCTTTTTGCGTACATAATTTACTGCTTCTGCAATCAATCCCCCGGAAATTCCATTACGCCGGTAACGCCTTGCGATATAAAAACAGACAATGGACCAGACTTTTTCTTCATCCACCTTACCCAGTATTTTCGATTTGTTAAGAACCGGGTATTCCTCCCTGGGACCTAAGGCACACCAGCCGACGACTTGTTTCCCGATATAAGCCAATAAACCCGTGAATTGTTTGCCTGTCACCAGCTTTTTCATTTTGCGTTTATTGCCATTTCCCTGACCTTCTTTCCAGGTTTTTTTCGATAAACGCCAATACATGCACCAGCACCCGGCACATGCACCTCCGGGGCTGAATAATTTTTCGAAATCCTGCCAGTTCTTGGCCGAAAGGGGAACCACTTTCATTTTCATAATTTTGAAGCCGAATTGGATATGAAATATTACATATAATTCATTCTGTCAGCCCCTTGTGCTGGCTGCCGGGATGCGTTTCAGAAGATCTTTCATCTGTGCCTGGCTTTCCTGACCGATTGTAAAACAATCTACAAAGTCACGGGAGAGGGCATATTGCAGGCTGTCATCCATATGGTTAAGCAATCCCCCGGCGGCAAAAATTTTCATCCCGATTATTCCTTTACCATCGGTCTTCATTTTTTGTAATACTTCAACCACATTCGGAACCGATGAATCCATAACACGGCCATAAGGATTGATCCTGGCCAGATCTACCTGTACCCATCCGGAGTCGGCGGCAGCTTTAAGGGCACCGAAAGTATGACAGGAAACGCCATGCGCTTTTACGATGCCGTCCTCCCTGGCCCGGGAAAGGACCTCCATGGCGCCTTTTCTTATTTCAGGCCACCGGTCATTCAACATGCAATGAAGAAGAAGGATATCAATGTAATCCGTACCCAGTTCTTTACGAAAACGGTCAAGGTCGGATTTCATCTCTTTTTCTGTGGTAGCTTCAGTTTTGGTCAGGATCACGACTTTTTCGCGGGGCACATATTTTAACGCTTCTTTCAGGTGTGGGTGTGTTCCGTATTGATCGGCCGAATCCCAGAAATATACTCCCTCATCATAGGCAGCCTGTAGCAAGGCCGACAAACCTTTTAATCCCAATTGCCGGGTTTGATTAGAGGCATGACCTATACCATTGGTTCCCGTACCTACCGCCAAACGGGATACGGTAATACCGGTATTGCCCAGGACAATTTTATCATTCGCATATTTTTTTATTTCTCCTGCGAATAAATGATGAGGAAATGGATTAAGCGCAACAACGCCTGCCGTCGTAACCGATTTAATGATAAAATCCCGGCGTTTCATCATAGGTGTGCGTGTTTAGTGATCCGGCTGCCTGGTTGTTAAGCCGGTTTATACACTATGAAGGTAAATATTCCGGGCTTGAAAATCAAATCTAAAAGCAAGGTATGGTTAATTCAGGGATTGGCGATATGTGCCATTCGATTTTTGATTTAAGATTTATGACCTATGTATTATCCGGCATGAACCGGCCACTACACCTGCGAACAGGGATCGGGGGTCAGGATAAAATCGGTTATATTGGAAACGTTATTTTTATACTGCGGATCTTTAAGCAGGTTTTGCCAGTCCGGATCCTGGCCAAAGGCTGACCAGCATTTTTCCCTTTCATCCATATCATTAAAAGCCAGCATATAGGTGAGGTTGGGCATTAAAGGACCTGCCAGAGTTTCTCCGTAAAATACGGGAGAAAATCCGGTTCTCTTGAAAGTGTCAATTTCCCCACCATCATTGAACATCCGGACCTTATTCTTCCCCATAATAATATTATGCGATTCATAAGTCCTCATTTCATATATCCTGGATGCATTATTCATCTTTGACGATGGAGTCACAACATGCGGGTAATTTTTGAAAGCCTTGAGCAGGATCGTTTCCATCCTGGCGTAGGCCGGGTCGGAAGAAGGGGCATTCAGGAAATCACTTCCGCTTTTCATTAACTCTTCATCTGACAACATTTTATCAGTCAACGTAAGAAAGGATTCTATATTTTTGTGGGGGATGAGGACATAAAGTGAAGGATCATTGGATCCATACTTAACATTAAATACCCCAACGGGGGAAATACCCATTTTATTGAAGGCTGGAATTGCGGCGTCCCTGTAAAAATCCCGGACAGCATTTTTTTTCGATCCGGTATTGAGCCTGTATTTTATCAATTCAATATAATCCGAGGAGTCCTGTTCCCCGCTGGGATTAATATTGCCGAATCCGAATGCAGGGAAAGCCGCTGTTGCTCCGGCTGCCATAAAAAAATCACGTCGTTTCATAGTTATAAGGATAAAAGTTATTATTTAATATTTCCAAACCAGGCCATCAAAAGCACGGCTGAAGCAGTCCCGTCCATTGTCGGTTCATTGGTTGAATAATCTCCGACGTCGTCATGGTAAACAACATAATTGTTCTGGAAAGGGGCGAAAGGATCATCGTGGGAAAGATGGATACCCAGCAGGCTTTTATAAATGCTCGCGAAAACCGGGCCGTCCACAAGTCCTCCCGGCACTTCGGTTTTTGTCAATGCCCAGGTACTCGTATGGACTTCCTTTGGATATTCTCCATAGGAAGGAATATTCATGAACATAGAAGTGCCCCATGGATTATTTCCCAGCAGCCAGTCCCTCTGGGCGAGGAGGAATTTATGAAATTGCCTGTCCCCTGTCATTTTTTCATATAGTATAATCTGAGTAGCAAGGGCCACTTCAAGGTTATTGGAACACCAGATGAAGGGCGCGCCTTCATCATACATATTTTTTGAACCGCGTGCCAGGCATTTTTCTATTCCACTGCGGTAATAGGCGGCCAGATTTTCTTTAGTTGTATTATCAACAAAATGATATAAAGCATAATGTCCGATATTCACGAAAGGGTAATACTGGTAATGGGCTACTGAATCATATTGCATCCATGAAGTGGCTTCAATCAGGCCAGCATAATGGATGGCATCTGTTAAATATTTTTTTTCTGAAGTAGCTGCATATAGTTCTGCGGCAGCCCATTCCATATCGTCCGCCCAGGTTTCTTCATTATAACGGTAAGGAGCCCCGTAGGAATTTCCCTGTTGGTATCCTTCCTGATTCTTTCCCATGTTATATAGCTCGATGGCCGATTTGAGGCATTGAACGGCGAACACGGTATCCTTCAGATCATTTTTCCAGATCCTGTAACCGAGCGCCATAGCGGCTGACGATCGGCCTGCGATGTTGGCGATACCGGTTGCCTTGCTTTTATATTGCTTCAAACCCTGAGGTTTCCCTGTGGCGAAATAAACTACGCGGTAACTCCCCTTGCCCCAGCCGTAGTCCGAAATTTCCTTATATGGAAGCTTCCAGCCCATATGATCCCGGTCATCGCCCACCTGGTGAAACAGCCAGTCGGGACGAGGATGCATTTTCTGTATCCAGTCAAGGCCCCATTTTGCCTCGTCAAGCACATCCGGAATCCCGTTGGGACCTGCTTGTCCCAATGCATTTACACTGTCTTTAAAAACGGAAGGTGAAAGCTCGTAAGCTTCCATCATAATGGCAGTTGCGAAACTACCCGTGATCAGGTATTTCAACTGGTCACCGGCATCATGCCAGCCCCCGGTTACATCCACATAGGTGGAATCAGGCATTGGGCCATACATCATCCGGGCGTCCTTTTGATGACAAACCTGGTCGAAGAAGGGATTATATCCGCAGCGTTGTTGCCGCATGAACTCCAACAATTCATCGGCGTACCCTTTGTAAACGGATTCTCCGATACGAAAATGCTGTGAGCTGATTTTTCCGTTATTCAGTGTAATCATATAATCTCCCTGTTTTCGCAACGTTGAAAAATCCAGGTTATAAAAATACCTGAAGGGCGCCCACCCGGTTTTATCAGTCAGTGATACCTTGCCAGTATAGACCACACTTTTGGTATTAATATCCACTACTTTGAATGTTGACGGCACCGGATCATTGGAAAAAGCGACGGCCAGTTTCGTATCCTGGGGAAGGTATCCCGCCTCATTCACGCGGATATATACGGTATCCGTTATAATATTTTCTGAAAATAAAAACCGTGGATAAAGCAGAAGAACGGAGGTAAAAAAAAATATATTTATTTTATTCATAGATTCAGCGATCAATAACTCAAGGCCGATTGAACCATTATATATTCATTTATTTTCTGACTGTTGATCAGCCCCACCAGTTTCCCGTCTTCGATAACCGGGCAGGAGATCCCGCGGTTTTGTTGCGTATAATAATAGGCGGCGGATAAGTTTTGCTCCGGCGTAAAAATCTTCATCCCGGTAACCAGGTGATCCCTGACAAGAGCATCCCTTCCTTGTTCCTTTAAAATAGAAAGGATATCCTGCATGGAAATTACTCCGGTGAAATGCCCCTGATCAGTGACCAGGAATACCGTATCGGAACCGGAAAGAATTTTATCGACGACATTGCCTATGGTAGATCCTGCCTCCACGATTTCAAAATCCTTCATCATCGCTTCCCTTATTTTATGTCCTTTTATAAATTCTAGATGTTGGACCATTATATTTTCAGAATACGCTCCGAAGAAAACAAAGATGCCGATAAATACCAGGAACGGGTTAAAGAAAAAGCCGGCGATAAAGAACAATACGGCAATCCCCTGTCCAAGCCTCGAAGCAATGTGAGTGGCTCTGACACGATTCATGGACATAGCCAGCAAGGCTCTCAATACCCTTCCGCCATCCATAGGAAAAGCCGGGATTGCATTGAAAGCAACGAGAAATATATTGACCAGAAAGAGGGAAAATACAAAATTCTGAGGGGTGATGGAATAATTGTTTTGTCTGGCGGATTCAAGAATGGTTTGCAGGGAACCCAGGAAGGGATAAAGTAAAATGGCAATCACAACATTAACGGCAGGCCCGGCTATGGCAACCAGCAATTCCTGTTTTGGTTTTTCAGGCATCTGCTCAAGGCTTGCCACTCCGCCGATGGGTAATAATGTTATTTTCTTGGTTTTAATCCCGTAATGACGGGCAGTCAGTGAGTGCCCCAATTCATGAAGAACCACACAGGCAAAAAGGGTTATTATATAAAATAAAGTCAGCAGGGTGGTTATCGTATTGCTGCCTTTTTCCCATTCATTAAATAACACCCAGGCGAGAAGGATAACAAATGTCCAGTGAACCAGTACCCTGATTCCGAAAACCCGGCCCAGATTCAGTGACCATTTCATTATTATAAAATTACGTAATTTAAAGGAGGACTAAGACTCAGGGAATGATTATTTCATCTTTTAAAATTTGATACGGGAGTACTTTATTATGAGTCACGGTTTTGACTTCCCCCGGTAAAGCCCTGGCAACAATTTCAGACAAATCATAAACCGGAATTTCTTTTCCTTTAGAAAAGGTTTTTTTACATAACGGGCAAGATGTAACCAGGTAATCAGGGTGGTAGTGATAATATTCGGCAAGCACATTATCTCTGATCCTTTCCCGTTCCTCATACGTTATTTTGATGTTGGCCAGGCTGCCTCCGCAACATAAACTGTTTTCCCGTTCATTTTTTATCCTGATCAGGTAGACATAATTTCTGAGTAATAATCGCGGAGGGTCATAGATACCGGAACCTCTTCCCAACTCGCAGGGATCATGATATATGATTTTATCTTTTGGCGCTAACGCAGGGATTTTATTTTGATGTACCAATTCCAGTAAAAATTCCGAATGATGCTTAACCTCAATTCCCGGAAGGACATAGTCTTCATTAAAGACCTTGTAGCAGATCGGGCAGGAAACAACTAAAAGTTTTGCGCCGGAAGAAAGGATCATTTGCTGGTTGTTCTCAATCAGTTTCCGGGCTGCTTCGTACTGGCCTGAAAGCATTAATGGCCTGCCGCAACACGGGGCTTTTTCTTCATCCATAAACAGATAATTGATACCGGCATAATCCAGGATCTTCAGCATTGACTTTTTGATGGCCGGAGTAAGGTGCGTCATACAACCGGCAAAGTAAATGACATCGGTTTTGCCGATTTTTCCTTCTTTTAGAAAGTCATAAGATGAATTGTACTGCCGGGTTGATTCGATACGTTGGGTAAGGCGTAAATCATTCAGATCAATATCGACCGGACAAGCCTGTTCGCACCTTCCACAGAGGGCACACTTGAATAATTCCTCGTCCGTCAGATTGCGGTTCCTGATCTTTTTTAAAATATAAACGGATTGACTGTCCCGGATAGCCGCCCCGCTCAGCTGGCAGGCATCCAGGCAAATGCCGCATCGCGAACAGGAAAAAACCTGCACGTTGGTATACGTATTGATCCGTTTTTTTAATCTTACCCCGTAATTTTTCAGGAAGATGTACAGGATCTCGGCAGGGATATGCATGTACCTCGAATTAGGCAAGGCAACAAAAAAGAGGCCCAGCGAAACGGAATATAAGAGCCACGCAGGATAATTAAGATATTGAAGAGGGAGAAAGGAAGCAAAGCCTTTACCCAATGTATCGGTGAGGAAGCTTCCATTATGATAAATACCGGCAGCAATGGATTCGGCGATCAGACGTAAAGGGAAAATCGCCCAAAGTGATATGAGCGCAATCCTGTCTCCCGATCGTAAATGGGTGGTCTTTCTCATGCCAAATAACCGGCTGGAATAACGTTTGTAGAAAGCCAGGAAAACCCCTGAAAGAACAAATAAAAGAAGAAGATCCATGACAAAAGCGAATGTTCTTGATAATCCGTAATTATCATGGGCCGTGACAAAATACCTGAAAAATACAGGGATATAAACGGGTATAAAGAATTTTCCCGAACAGGAAACTGCTTCGATATGCCCGATGACGATCAGCAGGAACCAGCCAAAAGCAAGGCTCATGTGCATAAAGCCGAGATAGGTGTTTTTACGGAATACCTTCCTGTGGATTAATCCTTCCATGAATGCTTCTCCGAAGGAATGAATCGTTTTGCGGGTGAGCAGGTTTTTATAAATCCTGATCTTGTCGATCCGGGACAAGCCCAATGTCCATCGGGTAAACCGGATGGATACGATAAGGGTCAGGTAACTGAGTCCGATAATAAACGGAACCGGGAATAATTTATCAGACATATTGATCTTCGGTCACTTCATTTTTGAACTTTACAATACCTTTTTTGATCAACATGATCACATTTCTGAGATTGATGCCGCGGGGACAGACCAGCTGGCATTTACCGCAAAGCATACATTTGTTGATCTCCTTTTCCAGGCCTTCGGTTTCGCCCCTGCGGAGCAGCAGCCCTAATTTTCTGACATTGAACTCAATTAAATTTCCGGCACTGCAGGTAGCCGTACAGCCTCCGCAGGAAAGACATACCTTAAAGGATTTCTCATGACTTAGGATATACCGTAATAACCGGCCATCGAATTTTTCGAAATCAATGGCTCTTGTTTCCATCACATGGAAGCCGAATTTATCTGCCGTTTTCATTTTGTTTTCAGATATTGATGAACCAGGAGTGCGGCAGACCGGGCACTGTTGACAGAATCGTTCACCGACATCGGGCTGATACATGCCCCCGCTGCAAATATTCCTTTTTGTGAAGAATAATTATTCCCGGTATGCAGATCCTTTGTCTTTATGAATCCATCGTCGCCGGATTCAAGGTTAAACAACCTGCAGATGCTTTTTGTGCCGGCTCCGGGCTCCATTCCTACCAGCAGGATGATAAGATCGACATTCATTTTCAAAGGCCGGCCGGACAAGGTGTCCTCCGCTTTCACAACAAGGCTTTTATCTATCTTTTCGGAAACTTCCGATAACCTTCCGCGGATGAACTGGATATTGTGTTTTTCCTGGGCTTCCCTGTAAAGTTCCTCAAAATATCTGCCATACATTCTGAGGTCCATATAGAAACAATAAATTTCGGATTCAGGCAGACTCTTTTGTATTTCTATAGCCTGTTTGATTCCCGTGATACAACAAACTTTTGAGCAATAGTTATTCCCGGTTTTTTCGTCCCGTGAACCGACACAATGAACAATCGCTATTCTCTCCGGCTTATTACCGTTACGCGTTGTCAGGCTTTTACCGCTTTTAAATTTTTCCTCGAGATCGGCTGAAGTAATCACATTATCGTAGATGTTGTAGCCATATTCCTCTTTGCGGCTGGCGTTAAAAATTTCATAACCGGTGGTTACCACGATGGCATCCGATTCAAGCATATGGTTGTCGGAAGTCCGCAATAGCCATTTCCCGTTTAACCGGATTGCTTCTTCAATGACGATGTTCTTCTGAATGGAGAAATTTCCTGTCCTGCATTTTTCGTCAAGATAATATTCGATATCCGATGCTTGTGTTCCGTTGGGGAATAATTTATGCCACTTCAGGATTTTACCACCCAGTTTATCATTTCTCTCGAGCAGGGTAACATTATAACCCAGGTCCGATAAAACGGAAGACGCTTCGATTCCCGAAACTCCACCGCCGATAACAACCACACTTTTCATTGATCAATTTTCATTAACAAGTCCATGCCGGCATCACCGGAGCCGGAATCCGGTTTTGCTCCTTATCACAATATTTTAATTGCGGGTCGTATTGAATGCCCAGTTTATCGAGGAATGTTTCAGCGCCGATCTGGTGGGTTTGCAATCCAAGATCCCAGGGATCATATCCAAGTACAAGCCCGGCCAGTTCTTCATATGTCAATACCGGAATACCATGACCATTTTCGCCGTAAGTCTTATTTTCCATTTCCCCCATTACATATTGCCACTTATCCATGAACATCGTACAACCCGGGCAATTGCAAAGAATGGCATCCGGGTGATAAGGCTCCATTGAATCGAATTTTTTCTTGGAGTTGGAAAGGGAATAGCCCCGGTTTGCTTTAACTACGTAATGCCGGAAACCAAATCCGCAACAATGACGCCGTTCAGGATAATCCACCACTTCCCCTCCCCATGCTTCGATCATGCCGCTCAATACCCGCGGAAATTCAGCACCACCAATTCCCCGTTCCGGGAACATTTTTGCATAATGACAGCCTATGTGTTCCACGATGTTAAGCGGTTCTCCGGTTTTATTATTAACAAGCATGATTTTGGCCGATTCACTGATCTCACGACGGAACTTATAAATGATATCACTGGCATGGGCGATGTTTTTCGGGATTTCAAATTCCCTGCCCGTTGCCTTTTTCAGATAGGCCCGTATCTTCTCTTCCTCTTCCGGGAATGCTTTCCAGGTTTCCAGCACTTCGCAATATAAACCATACGAGGTGACACAGGAAACAGCAAGGTTTTCATAACCTTTCTCCGTCATCAGGGCAAACTGACGGGCAATAACAGTCTGAAGGGTATCAAAAGGAACAATATCGGAATGGTAACCGATACCCGTGCAGGTAGTATGATCGGGATCATCATAGATATTTTTTTTCAATACTTCGCGTACTATCTTCAGGAATGCGGTCTCTGAGCCGGGGAAAAAATTCTGGCGGATGCAACTTCGTACATAATAGTAATTATCGTCCGCAACTTGCTTATTGTAAATATTTTTGGCCACCTCTGATATGCGGTTTAAATTTTATTGATTTTATCCGAGCCGTTGTAAACATCCATGAAGTAATCCTTCCCCGGTTCATCCCCGACAGGGTATCCGTTGTCCCGGGCGATATCCCGGCTTTTTGATTTTATGGTTTCCAGTAATGCTGTACCTCCGGTCACTTTAAATATTGACCGCAGCTCTTCAAGGGTCTTTGCCGAAATTTTTCTTAATCCCCCGGGCCCTGCCTTATCAAAATTGGATCCTAAACGTTCGTAAACTTTTTCACGGTTTTTTACGATCCATTCCCATACGGGGCCTTGTTCCGGGTGGAGGGAAGGCTCCAGTCTTTCGGGATGAACGCAATATCCGGAATCAAGAATGTTTTTCCCGACGGTACTGGCAATCGCATATTGCTGGCGGCCCATCCTGCTATAGACAAAATATCCAAGTTCCTGTGAAAGCTTCCTTAAAGCGCCTACCACCATTCCCGGTACATTACCCCTCGGACAACGGGTTTTACATGACATGCATTGCCCGCAATACCAGATAACATCACTTTTTAGAATACCTTCAATTTCCTCATTATCCCTGGTTTCAATGGTGGTAACGAGCATACGGGGATCATAGTCAAAAAATTCCGCGGCTGGGCAAATGGCAGTACAAATGCCGCAATTCATACAGGCTTTCAAACCCTGCCTGAAGCGAACATCCTCATTGAGTTTTTCAAAAAGTTCCATCAGGGAAATGAGGTTAAAAAAATACTCGACTGCTAAGATAGAATTTTTAAAGCTGATACACTATTTATACTTATAATACTTGTAAGGTGCTTACTTTTAATGAGTTAACTTTTTGAATGTAGCGCGATGCGGTTTCCTTCGGTATCAAGAATTACTGCCATAAAACCGAAATCCTCCGAAACCTGTCTCCGGGGAATCAGGATGCTGCCCCCCGCAGCCTCCGCATTTTTAAGGTCTTCATCCAGATTACCGGTGGAGGAATTCAGGTAAACCAGGGTACCCTCTTTCGACGGAATGTAAAATTTTTCATTGTAAACGAGTGAACCGGCAGATCCTATTGAATTTCCTGAGGATGGAAATAAAGCCATTTTGAAATTTCCCAGGTCCTGTACGTTTAAATGAATTTTGAAAACCATTTCATAGAATTTTACCGCCCGTTTCATGTCAGAGACAGGGATTTCGAACCAGGTAAGTAGGTTAGTTTCCATAATGGGTTTGTTGGTCAGAGTTCGTAAGATATAAAAAATCAGGGACATTTTAGTGTACAGATGGACGGGTAGAAGTGTAAAAGGGGTGGATGCGAAGAAGGGATAGGAGATATCACAAAATAAATTGGATTATTTACAATATTGTGGAATTGTGCAATCGGGGAGCCGGGCACTTTTGTCAGGTAGATAAAAATTGTCAATACATAAAGTTCAGCCTAATTATATTGCTTAGGTTCCGTGGAATATGTTCTATATTTATATTGACATAAATAAGTTGTGCGCCAGTTAAAGAAAGTCCATCCAATCTCAATAAAATGTATTAGCCGATGAATATTTCTTCTTTAAGCACTCGGGTTTTAACAACTATCATTTTGATAGCATTTAACTCGTCAATATTCGGAAAGGTTCCGGATTTTTCAGGGATATGGATATTAAATTTTGAAAAAAGCAAATTAGAAAACAAGCCTGATGGACTGACAGGTCAAATTTTCATTATAGCGCAGAAAGGTGACAAATTTTGCTTAAAGATATATCACATTTATGGTGACAAAAAAAAGAAAATAGGTTTCAGAATGCTTGCCGATGGTAAGACAAGGAGAGTAAAAATAATATTCAAAGGTAAATTAGAACAAAAAGGAAATAGCCTTCAGGCAACAATGTGGAGAAAGAATTATTTAAATATTGTTAATTACAAATTTGGGACAAATCAAAATGAATTAATTGCTGATGAAGTATTTACCGGGAGACCAGTAAACCATCATAGCATTTGGGTTTTTGACAGAAAAGCTTTGAAATAGGCGGAAAGTATCCTCAAGAACAGATATTGACAAAATAATCAAGTCGGAGAACGACACGCAAGTAAAATCAATGCCTTGTCGTTATGGTTGGGTTGCTCAAATGAATTTTATTATATTAAACGGC
>CAYNCU010000056.1:11975-19691 GCA_964395765.1 uncultured Roseivirgaceae bacterium
TAATCATTTATTCCATCCATCTCGCCAATCGGTTGAACCATACATCATATCGTAAGTTGCATGTTGTCTTTTACCGCATCGTTGACATTCCCTATTCCATATACCGTTTCTCGGACCGGGAGCATCATATAACCAATCAACCAGTCTACCGCTTTTCAAAATCAAACCGGATCTGAAGCATAGGCGTTTTTTCAAAAGCGACGTCTTTTACCGGACGAAGTGTAGTTTTTAGATCGGAAGGAAAACCCGAATGCCGGTATTCCGCAACCTGGTAAAAAGGTGCCTGGCTATTTTCTCCAAAACCGGAAAATCTATTTTCCGCTGTTTCTATATAAACCTGGTTATCGTTGGGTTCCGCCAGGAACACAGGGTCGGATGTATCGTCGACTCCCATTAAGAAGGGACCATAAAAATAATAACCTGCAAAGTTTTCCGGAATAGGAACAAGGTTATTCCCGTTGTTGTCAATGAAATGCT
Organism: uncultured Roseivirgaceae bacterium; assembly: GCA_964395765.1. GTDB lineage: Bacteria > Bacteroidota > Bacteroidia > Cytophagales > Cyclobacteriaceae > DATDPY01. The sequence continues at coordinate 12,453 of CAYNCU010000056.1, forward strand.
TTTTCAGGTCGAATCCTACAGAAATTATGTCACCCTCCTTTAACGGGCCCGGAACCTGTACAAAGGGTGCGTTGGTAACATTTACCGGTTTGCCATTTAAAGCGATATGCATCCCGGCGGCCCAATAAGGGTTCCGGATAAAAAATTCCTTATCCTTAATCGTATCGATCCGGATTTCATAATAAAGCGGATAGGCCGGATTTAAGATCCGGTCGATATGGAGGGTAAGGCCGTTTTTATCAAATCCTGCTTCGAGGAAAAGATCAAGGTAGGCTTTACTATCATGAAAATGAACCATATTCTGATTCAGGGAATACAGGCTCCGGAGGCCATGCATCGTACAACACCACCAGGCCGCCATCCGGTAATAGGAAGAGGCGCCGGTGAGCATTTTCATGTTCGTTTCCTTTACCCCGACAGCTGGCTGTTTTGAAAAATCAGGTAAGAGCTCATGATGGCCGAAATCGCCGGTTTCATACTGATTAAAATAAAGAGCATTGTACATGGCATTTTCCGCATGCCGGAGATATTCAATATTTCCGGTGATCCTGTATAAGTGCAGACTGAGCCGGACGAAATCGGCTGTAGCACAGCCTTCATCACGGCTGCCCGAATTCCCGAAATATTCCATAACGCTGCCGAAGATGGTAAGGTCGTTTGAATGAACCAGGTCATTATATTGATTAAGAACATAATTCAGTTCGGTCGAATCTTTGGTTATCTCATATAATTTCAGAACTCCCCTCAAGGTAGTCAGGTAGCCATGCGCATGCTGGTTGCCCCGTGGTGGAAGAAGGGGATACACTTTTTTACAGGCATCCAGGAAAGCAGTATTTCCGGTTGCCATATACAATTCAGCAAGGCCTTCAATATACTGGGTGAAACAAATGATGCCCTCGGCTCCCTTGTTTTTCAACCTTTCAATATTTTTTTCAGAAGAACAATATTTAAGCGTACCCAGGTAGAAATCGCCCAGTCTTTTGCAGGCTTCCAGCACCTCAGGATTACGGGATCTGTCATAATAAGCCATCAGCCCGACGAGGAGTCTGCCGTTTCCCCATAACAGGGCCATATGTTCACCGGTAATATCCGGTTGCTGAAAATCGAGCGAATCATTTCCGAATCTTCCGTCTTTCTTTTGATGGGCAAGGACCGTTCTTACGATACCGTCAAGAAATTCCTTTTGAGCTCCATGAGCCATCAGCGACATGTCCTCGATATACCGTCCGGAAAGATCGCCACTGTAGTTGGAAAATCGTCGCGGATAGGAAGGATCCCGGACGACATCAGCGGTTATGAAATCTTTAGAAAAAACAGGTTGAATATCCTTCGATACCAGGCGGTTGTAAGCCAGGTTCATGCGGACGGAAAATTCATTAAAGCTTTTTTCCTGTTCGATGTTTTTTTGTTCATGGCAGGAAACGGATAAAAAAAATATGAAGGCCGGAAGTACAAGATTTAATGGTAAAGAATGGATTTTTTTCATTGACTTAAAATTTTCATGGTCTTTTCACCGACAAATAAGGTATGAAAATTTCATTAAAATAAAAAAGGGAGCCCGGCTCCCTTTTTTATGCAAATCCTATCTGAAAGTCAATTAATTGGTATCTCCGGAAGCGTTGTTAGAAAACGTATCCGTAGAAACATCAGGGGCCGTACCCGAATCGGTAAAAACTCCATAACTTGAGGAATTCGTAATCTGGCAATTTGATATAGTCAGTCTTCCGGAGACGACATCGGTAACATATATATTGCCGGGTTCATTGCCACTGCCACCTCCGTAGGAAATCGTACAATGATCGAGAATACTTCCGCTTTCCGTACCGCTCCAGAATCCGATGTATCCCCAGTCACCTGCACTTTCATTTCCTGAAGGGGCGGCGGAAGTAAATATTATCGGGGAATCGGCAGTTCCCTGTGCCACCAGTTTACCAGCCGTATTGGAATCGTAGCCTACGTCTATTTCCGAACCCTGGGTGAATTTCAGGGTGGTGCCGGCCGGCAGGGTCAGCGTATTTCCGGCGCTGCTTTCAACATATAAATCGCCGCTGATAATATAGGGTATTGACTGCGGAGTCCATGTGGCATCGGTTGATATAACAGCTGCATCAACATAAATGCCGGCACCGGTATAAGTATTTCCGGTCCCGATAGTTGAAACATTCTTTGCCCCTATAACTACCGGATATGTTCCATTATCTTCTATAACATTATTAGTGAAACCACTGAATCCGCCGTTATCAAGGCAATGTACACCGGACTTCAGTGATTCACTGATCCTGGAATTGCTGATACCTACTTTTGCACCATCAATATAAATTTCACCCGGCTCATTAGTGTTTCCGCCGCCGTACGTTACGGATGTATAAGTGAAGGATGAACTGCTTCCGGCCCCGCTCCAGAATCCGATATATCCCCAGTCACCGGCAGTTTTATTTCCTTCAGCAGCGGAGGAGGTAATGTAAACGGAATCATCGGCAGAGCCATTCGCAACCAATGTTCCGAAAGTATTTGAATCATATCCAACATCTATTTCTGAATTTTGGGATAATGCAACTTTCACACCCGGCGCCAGGGTCAGTTTGGCTCCCGTACTGCTTTCAATATAGAGATCACCGTCAAGGATATAGGTACAATTCAGCTTGTTCCATGTTCCGTCAGATAATGAATAGGGATCTCCTGCTTCTACATAAACATTGGTATTGGACATCATGCCGTTATTGAGACCGATGGTATTGGCATTCGCACCAAAAAGCGCAATATCATAGGATGCATTGTTACGTAAAGTATCGGCAGTAAAGGAATTGAATTTCCCGGTTTGATCAACGGTAATTCCTTTCGACATGGAATGCTGGATATATGAATTTTCAATTGTAACACTTGTTCCTTCAATGTCAATTTCCCCATAATCCTGGCTTGAACCGGCATATTCAACGGTGCAGAACTTCATGGAATTATTATTTGAGGCGCCACTATAGAATCCGATATATTCCCAGTCACCCGGCGTTTTGTTAGTGGCGGAAGATGTAAACAGGATCGGTTGATCAGCGGTTCCATTGGCAATTAAAGTTGCCCCTGCGGTGCCACCATTATAGCCTATAAACAGCCCGGTACCCTGGTCAAATTTTACTATGGCCCCCGGATCGATGGTTAAAGTGGCGCCGTCAACATAAACCTCGCCGGTGATTTCATGCATCCCTGCTTTCCATTCTTCATTGGCATTGATATTACCCTCATGGGTTTCAACGGCGGAAGATACGGTAACTACCTGGCTGGTCGTATCAGATACCCCTGTTGTATCAGAAATCTGTAATATAACCTTGAAATCACCTGCCGTGGCAAAAGCATGCGTGGTAGTCGCTCCTGTTCCCTTATTTCCATCGCCGAAGTCCCAGTTATAAGTTGTGGCATTGGCTGAACAGGAAGCGTCAAAGGAAATTTCATCCCCAACATGGTTGCCGGTGCCCGGCGTATAGGAGAAGCATGCCATAGGAGTGCCGATCACTGTTATAGTTTGGGAGGTTGAATTAGACAGGCCGGAAGAGGTTTTTACCGTTAATTTTACTGTAAAATCTCCAGCATTGGAATAAACATGGGTCGGAGAGGCATCTGTCGAGTTCTGACCGTCGCCAAAATCCCAACTGAAAGTATCAGCATTTTCAGAACAATCTGAATTGAATGTGACCGTTGCGCCGGTATGTATATCCGATGCGGGATTTATTGAAAAACAGGCCGTCGGCGCAACTTTATCGGCCGCTTTCTTACAAGAATTGAGCATTATTGCTAAACCAGCGATTAGCAATACAGATAAGATCTTTTTCATAAGCATTGTTTTGATTTATGGATAATTATTTTCCGGTTTGTGATCAAATGCTGATATATTATCTTAATCAACATCCTATACTTTTTACATACTGGGTGCATATCAATAACCCATATTCTAACATTATTTTAATGTACAATCTCTTAATATCTCAATTTTTTATTTATTAGATCCAATAGATTGAATCCTTTAACATTATTTAACAAACTTTAACAAATCGAAAATTATTTCATGCCAAAGAAATGAAGGCCGACAATATTCAGGTTGAAATTTTTTTAGGAATATTTTAATAAAATGGAATCGTGGATGGTGGGTTAAGGGAGCAGCGAAAGAATATTAGGATTGGTTGAGAAAACGGATCAAGCAACGGATAAGAACAATAAAAAGGGAGCCCGGCTCCCTTAATAAATTGGGGACTCCCTTAAAAATATCAGTTCGTATCGCCTAAAGCGTTATCGGTATAGGTGATGTTGGATATAGTTGGTGAACCCCCTTCCTGACCGTACTTCATCTGTTAAGAGGTAATTTTTGCATACCTCTTTAATGATTTAAATGATAACCTCTTTGTGGAGGACAGAAAAGCCGGTTAAAAAATGGATTTCTTAATTAACAGTCTGTTCATGTTCCTGTATAACTTCCTTCTTTCGTGTAATATCTTTATCTACATGAATATGTAAGAGACATCCATGGATCCTGCACTCATCCAACCGGCAGGAGTTAACCAGTTTGCCTTCAAATACGCACATGTCGGGACAATCATCGCACATGTCGATCCTTCCATCCGGAAGCATATCCGGTGCCTGTACCATCCCGATCCCAATAGATTTCATCGGGTAGAAGAATCGGATAGGATTTAAAAGGGCATATTTCAGGAATTTTCCGAAAGCTTTCCGTACGATAGGATCGAATATACTCATCAGGAATAGTGTTTTCCCGATTCTTCCTTTCGGGTAAACCATAAAAGTGCCATGGGTATAATGATGTACCGCTTGGGCCAGCTCAAGTGTTTTCCTTCCGATCGCACCAAATGTTTTTCCTTTCGTATTGGCGAGTATGCTTCCCCATAACCATTTGAATGAAGTATGGTCATAGGTACCGCCCAGGTATCCCATGGCTTCATAATCGGGATAATGTTCTTTAATCACACGATAAACATCCTGGGATTTTACCTTAATGGATTCATATTCTTCCTTATCGACTGTATACCCGAGCCCACCCAGTTGGATGTCAACCTTTTTTCCATCTGCAAAATATTCAACCCCTGGCATTACAGGCATTCCGCGGTAAATGATGAGCGAAATCCCATTCACCAGCAAAACGTTATCAATAGCCCATTGGATCAATACGGGTATTTCATGAAGATTATTGGGCGTAACGGTTATTCCAAAATGGGAATAGAAACCGAACTTCTTGACCATTTTAGCGTATTTCAAACGCATGTCATTCAAGTCGACTTCGCTTTCAATTTTTTTCTTGTTGAATTCAGGTCGCGTCTGGGTAACATCGATGTGGAAACTCAACCCGAACAATCCGGCCTTTTTAAGATCGGCAAGGATTTTTTCATTCAGCGCATAGCCGTTGGTGAGCATAACGCATTTCATTTTCTGATCCCGGATAAAAGAAATTATTTCCAGGATATCAGGATGCAAAACCGGCTCGCCTCCTGCGAGGGATATACCGTCACAGTTTCGCCATTTTTTCAGGAAAAGGATCTCTTCCTTAATCTGTTCTTTGGGTTTATGACCCTCTCCCATCACCAGGCGATAACATCCTTTGCATTTAATATTGCAGATATCGGTCACTTCAATCCATCCGATGGGGTTATCGTTCATGGAATAAGGAAGACGATAGAGCTTTCCTTTATCCGGGGCCAATGGTGTTGTCATCGAAAATAAGGTTTAAAAATTAAGCTGTTAAAAAATTAGATTATAAAATAAGTTATTTCGAAATTCTCCTAGAGTAAAAGTAATTTATTTTTTGAATAAATGAATGATATGAGAATTTCATTTAATAATTCAGGATCATTCCTTTCCGTGATTATTTGACGAATTCAATGAGAGTAAAGAATTCCGGCCTGTGAAAATCGGGTTTTGGTGTTTGAACCGGTTTCCATGAAAGGTAGTGTGGACGACTGAGTCCATCCCCGCATTTATAAAGATTCCCTGTAACTGAATTTTTACCGAATTTAAATGCAGGATGCCTGAAAAGAGTGGAGGCAGGGATCTGAATAAACAATGACCATGTATTGCCGATTCCAGATTCGTGAAGGACTTTTCTGGGAAAAGAAGATTTTCTTATTATTCCTGAAAGTTCGGTTTCAGATGCCTTTTCACGATTATGCCTCGAATTGCCGAATCCTTGCAGGCATACGCCAAGACAATTAAATTCGAAATTATAATAGTAGTTATTCCGGTCCGGCGAAACGAAAAATTCAACGCAACTGTCTTTCCAGACAGGGCCGTTATCCTCCAGGGTTACTGCTCCGGTAACTTCTTCATTGACCCGGTATTTTAAATAAATATTTTTTTCGTTCCAGGCGATGGAGAAATCAACTTCCGGGGCATAGGAAAATTCCGGCCAATTGATCTTATCAATATTGTGTTTAGGAATATCATCAAGCATGTCCGAAACCTGATCAGGATTCTTATCGGGCGAAATATAGGGTATCCCCATGAATGCAGTTTTCAAATAAGAAGCACCGGATTTATATTAAATCACAAAATACAAATTCCAAATCACAAATAAATCCCAATAGTCAATTCATAATAACCAAACTTGTTGATAGTAACGAACCCGGGGACATTGTAATTTGAATATTGGTTATTATTAGTCATGCCTTTGGCTTGATCACGCATGTGGGGTGAATTTTTTATGTTTTGAAATTGGCTGATAAAAATATGTCCTGATTCCTTAAAAAGTTATACTTCTGCCTGACGTAACAGTTGACGGCGGTATACCGAAAAGATGGTCGATTTGGATACCAGGCCTTTAAACCGGTGATATTGGTCGATTACCGGTAAATTCCAGGCGTTGGACTTTTCAAATTTTTCGAGTACCCTGTTCATGGAATCCGTTTCGTGAACAACCGCCGGTGATTTTGTCATCAGGTCCTGCACTTTTACCTGCTGGTATTTGCTTACGTCAAACATCACTTCACGAATATCGTTCAGCATAATGATTCCATAATACTTTCTTTTAACATCCACTACCGGGAATATATTCCGTTTGGAACGGATGATGATTTTCACCAGGTCACCCAGATAGGCATCGGGTGAAACCGTAAGCAAATCGGTTTCGAGTACGCTGTTCAGTGAGATCCTGTTCAAAACGGATTTATCCTCCGGCAAAGGTTCCGGCTTGTCACTTCCGAATTTTATTCTCGAAAGCTTACGGTTATAGGTCATCATGATATCGGC
>CAYNCU010000057.1:0-19666 GCA_964395765.1 uncultured Roseivirgaceae bacterium
GAACCTCTAATTCTTCAATTGATTTGAATTGCTTGTCTGCTGTCAATAGAGGAAGTTGGTGAAAGTAAGCAGTTGCGGCAATAATTGCATCAGGTAATTTGATCTTTGATTATTTCCGAAATTCAATTGCTAGAGCTTTGATTTCTGCATTAATATCAATTATTAAACAGATTTTTAAAAGTTCCTTAATCAGCTTTTTCGATTTATCAGGAATTTTGGGTAAGGAAAGGAGTTCTAGTTCAGTAATAAAAGATATAACTATTTCCTTATCAGAAATCATTGAAATGACATCTTTATCCCCTTGTAAAAAATAAATGAGAATATTAGTATCAACAAAAATCTTATTCCCATTCATTCCTGATTTGTTTTTGATAGGCTAATGGATCAATGTCTGCTTTTAAGATCCCAGCGTATTTTTTTAAGTCTTTTTTATGATTCCTGGCTACAACCTTATTAATTCGCTTTTTAATTTCATCCTTCGGGGTTCCCTTTTTAATAATTGTCACCATTTCTTTTATCCTTTTATTGGACAAATATACAAATTATAAAATCATGATTTCCTGCATCTGCTCTTTACTGCATTGCCGCTAACTTGCTATAAACATAAGAAGTACACTATTTTCTCACAAACACCGGAGATAATGATCTGAATTTAAATTACTAAAAAATCAGTTCTTCTTCAAAAAAAATATTGGTGTGAATTCAATCTGAAGTTACCTTCCCGCCTTGCTATAATTTCTGACGCGGTTATACCTTCCCGGTTTGCGGGGAGTTCCGCCGGGACTAGGATGACTGACATGATTACGGGGCTGGATGGCCGGCTTTACCGGGTTATGATCCTGCAACGGAAAAGGGTGATCGGCAACGACCGGGATTTTTTTACGGATCAGCTTTTCAATATCTCTTAAGTAGGCCTTTTCTTCGGCATCACAAAAGGAAAAAGAGGTACCGCTGGCTCCCGCCCTGCCGGTCCGCCCGATACGGTGTACGTAGGTTTCGGAAATATTGGGGATCTCGTAATTGATCACATGACCGAGGTTGTCGACATCGATACCCCGCGCGGCAATATCCGTAGCCACCAGTACCCGGGTAGCCTGGGTTTTAAAATTTTTAAGAGCACGCTGCCGGTGATTCTGGTTTTTATTCCCATGAATGGCTTCTGCCCGGATATTATTTTTTACCAGCACGCGGACCACCTTATCGGCTCCATGCTTGGTCCGTGTAAATACAAGGGCGGTTCTGATGTCCTTGTTTTTCAAAAGGTCGAGTAATAAGGCCGGCTTATTCCCTTTATCTACAAAATAAATAAACTGGCGGATGGTATCGACGGTTAAGGATTCGGGGGACACTTCCACCTTCACGGGGTTATGCAGAATGGTGCCGGCCAGTTTTATAATTTCCGGCGGCATGGTGGCGGAAAAGAACAGGGATTGCCGCTTATGAGGAAGTGCCGCTATTATCTTCTTCACGTCATGGATAAATCCCATGTCCAGCATACGGTCGGCTTCGTCCAGCACAAAAAATTCTATGTCTTTTAAAGAGATATATTTTTGATTCATCAGGTCCAGCAGGCGGCCGGGTGTGGCGATCAATATATCCACTCCCTGTTGCAAGGCCCGGACCTGGGATCCCTGGCTCACGCCTCCGAAAATCACAGTACTGGAAATCCGGGTATGGCGCCCGTACGCTTTGAAACTTTCATCGATCTGGATGGCCAGTTCACGGGTGGGCGTAACCACGAGGGCTTTTATCTTCCCGGACCCTCCTGCAGGTCTGGAGGCAGATAATAACTGCAGGATCGGTACGGCAAAAGCTGCGGTTTTACCCGTCCCTGTCTGGGCCGTTCCCATCAGGTCCCGCCCCTGGAGCACCACCGGAATACCTTTTTCCTGGATGGGCGTGGGGACGGAATACCCTTCTTCTTTTAAGGATCTTAAAATAGGTTCAATTATGTTTAATGAATGAAATTGCATGAATGATTTTTTAAATTGATTATTGATTAATGATTCAACCGGTTGCCCAATGGAGTGAGTGCCCTCGGAAGGAATTTTGTGCAAGATACACCTAAATCACGAATAATCCTGATATCCTGGTTTTTTCGGGGGATTATTAGGTTGACCCGTTTACCTGAAATTGGCTAAATCATCCTACTATTTATCCGTATATTTTGAGAGGGCAATAACCTTACTTCATAGTCCAGGAATTATCCGATTCACTGGCATCCATAAATATACCCCCGTCAATCTTTACCGATTGCAGTTTTTTCTTTGTATCAACCTTTACCGTTGCTTCAGCCATAGTCGTTTTCCACAAGGCAGGTGTCTGATGCTCGATCTCGCTGCTGCCATCGGCATAATTCAGCACCAGGTCGAAGGGCGCATCCATCCCGCCCACATTCTGAATTGACACGTCGTAACCGGTTCGGCTTTGAGTCACATTTTTAACTGCCATATCGATATAATTGCGTGAGAAGAACCAATTGTTCCAGAACCAGTTCAGGTTTTGACCCGATACATCATTGAAGGTATAGAAGAAATCCCAGGGGATCGGATGTTTCCCATGCCAGCGCTGCATATAGGCCTGCAGGCATTTTTTAAACATCGCGTCACCGAGGAGATCCTTCATGGCAAGGTATCCTAAGGAAGGTTTGCCATATTCATTGATCCCCAAGCCTGTGGAAAGGTTGGTCCCCGGGATCATAATTTCAAGATCCTGGTCGCCGGAAGTGCTGTGAGTCCACCTAGCAATCCTGAAACGTTCATAGGCGCTGTCGGCCGTCTTCCGACCCCGGTCTGCCCGTCCGATGAGTAACTCAAAAGTAGTCGCCCATCCTTCATCCATAAAACCGTACCGGGTTTCATTGATACCCATGTAAAACGGCATATAGGAATGGGCGATCTCATGTTCGGCTATCCATTTGGATGTTACCGTATCCGATTCAGCGCCGTCATTGACCATCATCGGGTATTCCATATCGGCATGACCCTGAAATACGGTGGATTTCGGAAAGGGATAAGGTACCCCCGGCCAGTTATGCGACAGCCAGTCCAGGGCATGGCGGGCAAAGCCTGCCATATAATGAAAATCGGCGGCGGTATCACAATAGGCGGCTTGTGCGGAAGCGCGCCGGCCCGTCGCATCATCCACGACGACACTGGTAGCATCCCAGTCATAATGATCACTGATGCCGAAAGCGACGTCCGGAACATAATCCGCTTTCCAATGCCACGTATTGACAGGATTCCGGCTGGTTATGTCCTTTGATTCCCAGTCTTGTTTTGTCGCCACATGAACCACCTTATCGGTTCTCATGGATTCATCCAATCTTCTCGCCATCTCCGGCTGTAAAACATCGGAAGCATTCTGCAGGGTACCTGTCGACCATACGACAAAATTTTCGGGGACTTTTACATACAGGTTATAATCATTGAAATCGTTATAAAATTCCAGTGCCTGGTTGAATTCCGTACGGTCCCATCCTTCATAATCATCATACACGGCAACCCTGGGATAAAAGTAAGCGATGTAAAATGTGGTGGAATCGATCATCCCTTCCCGGCCGCTCCTCAAGGATACCTGGTAATGCCATTCAAAATACAGATGAATGGAATCATGAGGCAGCAGTGCCTCTTCCAGGCGCACTATATTGAACGTATTGGCAAACCTAAGCTGTCTCCATTCGTGAATTTCATCATTGATCTTAAAGGTATCAATATGTATCCCGGAAGTAAAGAAGAGCGAATCGGCAGGGCGAAGTCGTACCGCCCCGGCTTTGTGAACATTATTAAGAAGTTTTATGGTCAGTGATTGCAGGGTATCCGGGCTGTTGTTGAAATAGGTTATTTCTTCCTTACCCCGGACGGTGCGGTCGGGAGGATTAATTTCAACGGTTATATCATAACGACCATGGTTTTCCCAGTAATTGGCACCGGGCTGCCCATTGGGGAGATGGGTTCCTTTTTGATAAACTTCTTTAATATCGCGAGGCTCATATAAGCGGGAAGGATCAGGCTGGGCATTAAGTCCGTAATAAAATAACATGGCCGACATCAAAGTCAAGTAGAGTTTATATTTCATATCACTGATAGGTTATTTTTTATTTATAATTCCTTGATTCAGCCAGATATCAATCCGCTCAGCGTGTTGAAAATCTTTTTGCAGGATATCCACTTTGCCGTCACCATTCAGATCGCCGACTTTGGATTCATGTGATCCGATCCCTGTATTCAGCAACTGACTGGTAAAATTTCCTTTGCCGTCGCCGTACAGAATAAGGGTCCGGCATTGGTCACCTGCTCCCGGAGAATACATTTCCGCCGTAAAAATATCGGGCTTGCCATCACCGTTTATATCTGCTATACAGAGCGTATGACCATGGTCCATTTTATCGATCAGGGTTTTGGCAACCCATTGATTATCCTTCCATGTATACATTTCAAGAGGACCCACATCGTCGCCCGAATTCAGCACCACCTCCGGTCGCCCACCTGTTATAAGCTGACCGACGGCAGTCCGCGAAAATTGCCGGTTCGAGTTAATAGGATGGGCAATGAAATTTTTTCCTTCCCCATGTTCAAACCACCATCCGCCCCCCACAATGTCGGTCTTTCCATCCTGATTTATATCCGCCATTGCCAGTCCTTCCGGGTTGCCCCCGCTCAAAGGCACCTGGGCAATTACTTCAGGCTGCCATAAGCTATTCGGATCGGCGGGTATTTCAGCAAGGTATAATTTCCCGCTTTGGTTATCCCAGAAGACCAATTGCGGCTTTCCTGTACCCAGAAAATCGCCGAATAGCTGGTCATGATGCTGGCTACCCACCTGGGCCAGCAAGTGGCGTTTCCAGGAAACGGCAGTATCAAAATGAGGGGATGGGTTTTCCCACCACCACAAGCATCCCTTTCCAAGCCAGGCGGACCCCATCACCAGGTCAGGCGATCCATCGCCGTTAATATCATAAAAAGCCCCGCCTGCCTCAATGGAGCCTTCCGGCATTCCATCTTCTATGCTATAGCGGGTCCAATTCTTCTTTACAGGATTGTACCTGAACCAGGCTATTTTCTCGTAACTGGCGATGACGAAATCATTATAGCCATCCTTATCAATATCATGGATCAGGGCCGCCGTCTGGCGGCCGAGGTTGGCGGCAGGGATTTCACCGGTCACGGATGAGAGGTGCTTCCATTCCGGCAGGGAATGATCAGCAATCACTGCTGCCTGTAGCAGGATCAGAATTAAAAATGTTTTTATGAAGCCCATTACAATTCTATTGTAAACTTTTACCCGGTCTTGCAGAACTGACAATTTTACAAAATCATTTTTTCCCCGGGGGTATTTCCGGAAGAATTTTTATGCCGCTTTTTCTCATCAGTTCACTGGCATTAAAATCCTTACATATTTCATTGGTAAGTTTATAATCAAAAATTATTTCATCGGCCCGGATGATGCTGTTGAAGCTATAATTAAACACGCCGGACCGATGATCCATAATCTTGGCCAGCTCGAGATCATGCGTGGATATGATTCCAAAGGCATTCAATTCTCCCATCTGCCTGATCAGGGAGTAGCCGCCTTTATGCCGGTCCTCTGAATTGGTACCTTTGAACATCTCGTCAAGAAGGAAAAAAATCGGTTCGCCTTCTTCAATAAGTTTTAATAACTGTTCAACCCTTTTCAACTCGGCGTAAAAGGAAGAAATTCCTTCTTCGAGGTTGTCCTGGGTCCGCATGCTGGTAAATATTTTCATGAGCGACAGGTGGCAGAATCCGGCACAACAAGGAGCCCCTGCATAGGCTAGCACAAGGTTCACACCTACCGTTCTTAAAAAAGTACTTTTCCCCGACATATTGGAACCGGTTATCATGGCGATTTTTCCGCGGCCCTCAAGATTAAAATCATTACAGATCCGTTTATCATCCGGAATCAGGGGATGGCCAACATTCCTGAACTTTATGTTAAAAGGCGATTCGGAAATTTCAGGGAATACGTAGGCCGGATGGGCATAGGCAAAACCCGACATACTGTTGATCACTTCGAATTCACTAACCGCATCGGACCACCGGCTCAGGAGATCTTTGTTCTTTTTTCGCCACCTTTCCGTCATCAGAACACAATGAATGTCAAGCAGAATGATAAAATTAAATATCCAGTAAAATACATTGGAAGAGACCGGTTCTTTTTTGAGGCCGCGTTCCAGGAACAGATCCATAATTTTAATAAACTTCCCGATCTCTTTGGAAGCGGAATATTCCTTTGTGATGAAGATCTGACGGAGCGCCCGGAGCAAAGGGGATTGAAAATTCTGCGTTTCAATTTTAACGATTAAGGAACGATACGCCTCCATTGTTTTCATGTTCTGGTAAAGGTCGTTGATGACTTCTTCCACAGAACGGTTAGTTACCATTAAAACGACGGCATTGAGCAAACCTAAAATTATAAGAGCGGTCAAATACAGGCGGGCTTCAGGTGTGGGAAGGTACACAACCCATAAAACGAATGTCGTTATTGTCAACAGGCCCAGGATAATCGCAAGAGTTAAATATGTTACCCGGGATGGCAGTAACCGGTTTGGTTTTTTAATCCAGTCCAATAACTTATTAAAATCACTTTTCTTGTTTGAGAAATGCATTCCTGACGCCTGAAGGTCCTGCCGCCATTCCAGCGATGGCATTAATTCCCTGACTGCCGCCTGTCTTTCGATTATCGTCGGAGGGTCGGCAGGAGAAGTAAGCCATTCGGCCAGTTTCGCTCTGCCCGTTTCCGTAGTCGTCCTGTTGAGAAGCTGGAAAACGGAATGCTTACCGAAAATGTCCAGGTCGCCGCAATAGGAATGATTCCTAATTTCAAAATTTTTTCCTTCCGGGAAGCCGGATAGTTTATTTTCAATTCGAAGGATCTCAGATTCATTGATTTCCTTAAGGAAAACCGCATGCCGTCTGCGGAATGAATATTTATTATAGGTGATAACAAGAAAAATAAAAACCATAAGAAAAATAAGAAAGGCAAGGGCCATCCAACCTATTAATCTCAGATTGGCCAGATAGATCGTCAGGACGACGCCGGAAATAAATACGATAATCCGTAAAACAGAAATTCTGCCGAGTATTTTTGACAAACCTGCAATCTCCGCTATGTACTTCCTTATATTTTCTCTGAAAATGTCCATGTGTTAATCATTCATTCACAAATGAATTATTTATATCCGATAAAGAAAAGTCGCTCAAAGGGGAAAATCACTTTCCCGTTTTTTTGTACAGGATAATCCTGTTGAATCGATTGAAACACTTCTTTTTCAAAGGAAGCTATAGCTTCCCTCTTTTCAAGCCGTTCATAATAAGGTTTCAGGCCGGTGCTGCGGATCATATCCAGGATCGAATGATGGGAATCCAGAATATGAAAATAACTGGTTTGCCATAGTTCGAGCGTATTAAAGAAGGCCGATAAAACATCGTAATAAAAAGACCGGTCATGGATCGTGAAAAGTTTTTCGACTTCCCTGGTTATGGAATTCCATTGGCTTCCTGAAGCCGTCTTTTTTATCGCCTTTCCTATCGGCATATCCCAGAATAGCGGAATCTGCACCGCCATAACCCCGCGGGAGCTTAGCAATTCGTAGAAACGGTTCAGCAGTTCCTTATGATCGGGAATCCATTGAATAGTGGCATTTGAAAAGAGAATATCATATTTAACGGGAGAACGGAAAGTAGCCGCATCGGCAAGAAGCCATTCCTGATCCGGGTAATCTTTTTTTGCCTTTTCTATCATTGCTTCAGAGCTGTCCAGGCCAACCAGCCCGGCTTCCGGCCAGCGTTGGATAAGCACCTGGCTGCTGTTGCCGGGGCCGCAGCCGATATCGATTATATTTTCAGGCGTAAAATCTATTTGTATCCTGCTGACCAGGTCGATGGAAGGTTGAGTGCGTTCGTTTCTGTATTTGAGGTAATGTTCCGGGTTCCAATCGTCAATGTTAGTCATGAGCTATATTATGAAAGAGTTTCTTGTTACACAGAGCGCCACAGAGAAGTCACAGAGTGGCACAGAGCAGGGATTTATAAAATATCCGGAACCGGTTAAATAATTGACGGAAATTATTATACTGAAAAATTTTTCCGATGAATATTTTCCGGTAATCATTTATTCAAAAATATTATCCCGTTTTTCATCACCAGCCTTGTATTCCTGATGGCTTCTATATCGGCGGAAGGGTCACCCTGCACGACTATGATATCCGCCAATAGTCCTTTCTTTATTCTACCGATCCGGTCGTCCACCCTGAATACGTCGGCATTGACTGATGTTGCGGATTTCAGAACATCCAGCGGTTTCATACCATAATCCACCATCGCCTCCATTTCACGGGCATTTTCACCATGTGGGAAAACGCCAACATCACCGCCCATGCAAATAATTACCCCGGATTGCAGGGCCAGTTGAAAGGTCTTTCGTTTGCTTTTAACGTTTTCCGGCTCGGGATCCGTTCCTTTATGCCAGCCGTGGTACTGGGCGATGGCTTCGGTTGCGGCAAGCGTCGGGCAATAAGCTATGCCTTTTTCTTTCATAAGATTGAAAAGTTCAAGTGTGCCGTTATCACCATGTTCGACTGTAGTTACTCCCGCTTCGATAGCCCGTCGCATACCTTCTGCCGTGGTAGCATGAGCGGCAACAATCCGCCCGCTGCCGGACGCGATCTTTACCGCCATCGCTATTTCTTCTTCGGTGAATGTAGGTTCAGTCTTTCCTTCAAGGCCCCAACGGTAATCGGCGTAAACTTTAACAACGTCCGCTCCTTTACTGATCTGTGTACGTACTTCTTTTTCCATTTCATCGATGTTGGCAACTTCTGCTGCCCCTTGCGGATAATCCACATCTGCTGATTCCGATTTCGGTCCGTAGGAACCTTTGGCAACAATCGCCCTTGTGGCCACGATCATTCGTGGCCCGGGAATCACTCCTTTTTCTATTGCCGTCCTAAGGCCGGCATCATCGTACATCGCTCCTTCCGTGCCGAGGTCCCGGACAGTAGTAAAGCCTGCCATCAGCGTTTTCCGTGCATGAACCACTGCACGAGCGGTCCGTTCGGCACGGGATTCTTTCAGCACCTGGTCATTCCATGAAGTTTCATTATAGGGATGCAGAAACATATGAGAATGACCTTCAATTAAGCCGGGAAGGACCGTGCATCCCGGCAAATCAATTACTTTCGTGCCGGCTGGTAATTTGAACTTCATTTCACCGGCTTGTGCAATGGTGTCTCCCTGGATTAATACTACCCAGTGGTCGTGCATGGTTTCTCCATCGAAAACCCGGGCAGGTTTTAAGAGAATTGCACCTGTCTGGGCAGTCACACTCAGCGCGTAAATAATAAAAATTGAAATGCATATTATATTTTTCATTTTTATATTCTTCATTCGGGGTAAATTTTCAGGTTCCTGAAAGAACCATCCGATCCATTACCAACCCATAATCCGAGCCAACCCTGTTTTCGGCCGTTTAAAGATTTTACCACAAGAGATGGCGTCGCGGAATTATTCACAAAGACCTGAATTTCAGCGGGGTGGATGATAATCGTAGCATGGAACCAGTCATCGGGTTCCGGAACCGGGCTCACCGGTTTTTCATACTCACCCGGATGATTTTCCCGCAATACGTACCAACCATATTCAGGTTCCGAAATATATTGAACTGAATGGGCCATTCTGTCAGGCTTTTTAAAATTAAAAGGCCGAAAATAAACGGCATCATAGGTGCTGTCATTGACGCCATGAAAAGCGATGCCTACAAAACTTTTCTGCATGACGTCTTTGCCTTTTATATCCAGCTCAATCCGGCCTGTAGAGAAATCAATTCCATTCAGTTTCAAGAAGCCGGCATTCTCCTTTTCATCGATGTAAACTGCTCCTTCCCGGTATTCGACATCGCGATTGAATGCGGAATATTTAGCCGTGTTATTAATTTGGGCAAAATCAGGAATAATTATTTTTGACTGGGCCTGGGCTGAAAAAGTGGAAACAAACAAAATTAAAATAACAAACAGAATTGAATTTTTTATTCTCATGAATATAAAAATTTCAGGATTGTAATAATTTTTAAACCCGGGCAGTCATCGGAAGCACAAGATAATTACTTCCCCGGTGATCTCAAAAATTTAGTCTATTGATCGAATGATTTTCATTGAAATGTGGAGTCCGATTTTTTATGGCTCTTAAGACGATTCGAGGAGGCCTTCAATGAAATTTTTGCGCAAATCAGTTGAGATGCATTTCCTTTCTTAAAATTAATTCTCTATTCCGAACGAAGCTTTTCAACAGGATTTATTAAAGCCGTTTTTACGGACTGGTAACTGATTGTGACAAGCGACACGATAAGTGCGGCTAAACCGGCAAAGAAAAATATATCCCAGCCTATACTGATCCTGAATGCAAAATCCTGCAACCAACGGCCCATGAGGTATTTAGAAACAGGGATGGCTATGACCACCGAGACCAGCAGGATATATAAAAAGTTACGCGAAAGGAGATCTATGATCTGAATGCCGGTAGCTCCCAGCACTTTTCGTATACTGATCTCATGTCCCCGGCGCTCCGCCGTTAATGCTGATAATGCGAATAAACCCAGGCAGGCGATCAGCAAAGCAATAAAACTGAAAATACTGAAGATCTCCGATAACCGTTTCTCACCGGCCTGCATCTGGTTAAATGCGTCATCAATGAAATAATAGGTGAAAGGATAATCGGCTGAATACGCGTCATAAATTTTTTTGATGGAAAGAATGGTATTATTGATTGGCGCGTGGGCTGCAAGACGAATATATAGAGTACCGTCATCCGGGAGGCGGGAGGTCGTGTCCGGGATTACGGATATGATTAGCGGTTCAATACTATGCCGCAACGAGCGGTAATTGAAATCTTTAGTAACCCCGACGATCTTTCCTTTCGTAATCCCTCTTTCAGGGTCGCCCATACTGAGATTATAGCCGGTTTTGATACTGTCAAAAGCAAAAGCATCAGCCGCAGTTTCATTAATAAGAAAATTTCCGGCCATGTTTCCCGATTCGGGCTTATCCTCCCAACCGATGCCAAGGACTTCAGGAAAATCATGGTCAACCATAATCCACTTGGTTCCTACTTTTTGATCGGAAACGGGAGACCGTACCCACGATATTCCCGATAGGTTCGCTTTATATATGGGTATGGACGCACCGGCAACTCCGGTAACACCCGGAAGATCTTTCAACCGGTATTTAAGGGCCTGGTATGATCCGGCAGCTCCGGGATCCACCGGTACCGCTATTACCTGGTCACGGGCAAGCCCCGTATTTTTTGTCATCATAAAATTCAATTGTCTATTCATGGTCAGCGTGCAGATGATCAGGCTGACAGAAACCGAAAACTGGATTACAGTCAGGGTTTTCCTGAACCAATGACCGTGATCCCGCTCGCTTAATTTTCCCTTGAGTATCAGAACCGGCTTAAACCGGGGCATAACCAGGGCCGGGTAGATCCCTGCCAACAGGATACTTACAAGAAGAAGGGTTACGGCAAAGCCCAGGAAAAAGGGGCTCAGTAAAAATCCGGGAGACATCCGGATCTGTAGAATATTCATGAACGGCGGTTCGAGAATAATAACCATTCCTGCCGCCAGGATAATGGAAATTATACAGGTAACCGCCGATTCAATATAAAACTGAATCGAAAGTGACCGGCCCGCAGCGCCGATTACCTTCCTGATACCTACTTCTTTAGCGCGCATCGTTGAACGTGCAGTGGATAGATTCAAATAATTGAATAATGCAAGGCCGAGGATCAGTAAGCCGCAGTAAAGAAAAATCATCACGTATTTGGATATCCCCGGATCGCCGAAATGTTTATTCAGGTGATTCTCATACAGGGGTTTAATATCATAGGCTATGTCCTTGTTTGTATAACCGGTTTTAAGGATTGACCTTTTCACTGAAGTTACATCGTTCCGTTTAGCCAGTAGCGAATACGTGGGAAAGGCAGAAGAATTATTGATCAGTATATTCCTTTCGTCCGGCATTTGCATAAGGGTCGGGAACGAGGCAATAAAATCAAATTGAAGCGATGAGTTGTCGGGCGGGTCTGCTGTAACGCCTGAAACAACGAACGGGTAATCCTTGTCGTAAATCAAAATTTTACCGAGCGGGTCATTTTCGCCGAAATATTTTCTGGCTGTGCTTTCAGTGATGATCACGTTATAGGAACCGGCCAGCGAGGAAGCACTTCCCTTTTCAAGACGGAATGAAAATATACTGAATAACGAAGAATCGGCGAAAAGGAAACGGTCCTCGAAATACCGGTGACCCGAATCTGATTCCACCACTTTCCGGCCGCGGTTAAATAAGCGCACATAGTTGACTACATGCCGATCGAGGTTTTTTATTTCAGGGGCGAAGTCCGGGTTGGCATACAGGCTGTATCTCCCATCCCTTGAAAACTGTTTTTCAACCCGGAAGATCCGGTCACCGTTTACATTGAACCGGTCATAGCTGAATTCATAAGCTACGAACAACAGGATCAGCAAACTTATCACCAGGCCAATGGAAAGGCCGCCAATATTAATGAAGGAATAAAACTTTTGCCGGATAATATTCCGGAATGCAATTTTTAAATAATTTCTATACATTCCCGAGTAGGTTTGACCTGAATTGAATAATTGAAAATGCCGGAGTGCAAAAGGGCGGGCATAGTTAATCACCTGCCACCAGTAATTTAACCGGGCCCTGAAAATAGATTTTGTTTTTACGGTCTTTTGAAATTTTTCTTCCAGGTCGCCGGTGACCTCTTCAATAAGTTCTCCCCGCAAAAAGTATTTTAATAATCTTCGCGCAGGCCGGGGCGGTATGTGTCGTTCAGATTTCAAAGCTCAGGTTACCGGTTGCAAAATCAGGGTATTGTTTCCATAAGGCTACCTTAAAGTCTTTGGCATTGGCCAATACCTTTCTGCCATAGGCAGTAATCGTATAAATCCTTTTTCTCCTTCCCCCCCTTTCGGCTGTACTTTTCCCCATTTCGGAAGTCAGAAAATCTTTATGTTCCAAACGCGTTAATGTCGAATGTATAGCGCCGATGGAAATACTTCGTTTGGTCTGGGATTCAAATTCTTCTGCTATTTTAAAGGCATAGGCTTCCTCGCCCAGAATGCCCACTAATAGGAGGATAACCTCTTCAAAATCCCCTAATCTTGTTTCTTTCATGATGTTACTAATTTGTATAACAAATATATAAACTGTTTTTATATTTGTTCTTCATTTTAGTAAGAAATAACCATTTCTGTCGCGTGTTATCAGTAACGTGATGCCGGTTTATCGGAGATCCTGGCTAAAATGACTGGAATAATATACAGGAAAAACCTTGCCGTACGACAAAGGTTGCAGGTCAGGAATATTTCCAATTAACCTGATAACCAATAACTTAATTAACTATTACCGAAATGCCAGGTTCACGTTCCCGTCAGAAGCTTCCAATTCAACCTCTATACCGCCGCCGTTGGATTGTCCGTGAATGGATTTTTTATCGGAGTGACCGGAAAAGTTAACCAGGGGAACATCGATGGACTCCCCTCTGATATCCAGATCGAGGCCCAGGTGATCGGGAATGGAAATATCGACATTGCCACCACTGGTTCTTGCTGAAAGCCGGTTTTGAAGATGAAGAATATTCCCGGAAATATTTCCATCCGATGTAATGGCTGTCAGTGAACCGGAAAAATCGCGGAATGAGATCTGGCCATCCGATGTTCTGGCATTGGCATCGCCGGTCACATAATTCATGCGGATACTTCCGTCACTGGTTATCGACTGTATCTGTCCATTTACGGTATTCAGGGATATATTACCGTCGCTGGTATTGGACTGAACGTCACCGGTTATATGGTCAAGACTGATATTACCATCCGAAGTTCTGACAGTAACATCACCGTCAATATCGGTAAAACTTACATTTCCATCGGAAGTAATACCCGAAGTGCGGCCTTTTATATTTGAAATAGATACGTTGCCGTCGCTGGTTTTGCATTCCTGGTCCGACATCACACCATCCAGGGAAATATTCCCGTCGGAAGTATGGAGAACGCATGCGGTTTGAGCGGGGGTGATGATCCTGAATCCGACATCCACCTGGTTATTCCCCCACCAGGAATTCTTCATATCATGATGAACCTGGATGGAAAGACTGTTATCCGAATGATTTACTTCGAGGGTCACTTCTTTTTCGAGTTCATCGCGGTCAATTTTTAATAAACGGCCGTTTTTTCTTGCTACATAATAAACCTTAATCTCATTTCCGGATCCGGCCTGTACATCAATATTTCCATCGGAAGTACCAATACTAAGATTGGCCGGGGTTGAGACTTTATAGGTTTCCGTAAACGAATAATCGAAATCCTGGGCCAACCCAAGGGTCACAGAGGCGAAAATAAAAGCCAAAAGCGATAAAAGTGTTTTCATGATGTTATGGGTTTTGGGAGTAATTAATATAGTATGACGCCGTTTAAAAGGTAATAGTTGCATATTACGGGCAGGAATTCTCACTCAAAGCTGATATCCATAATTTTTAAGTAAATGAAATGCTGCAAATCAAGGAAAGACTACATTTAAACGGACCCATATTCTCTTATTTGTCAAGCAACTTACTATCCTTCATCCAATCCGCGAGCCGGTCGGGCCACGTTTTTAAGGTTACGAAATCAGAACGCTGACCCATATTGAATGCGTGACTTCCCTGGGCATAAATGTGCAACTCTGCTGATAGATGCTGATCATGATATTCTTTGATCAGCTTTATAAGCGGTGCCGAGCAGCACGGATCCCCTATGGCAGCCAGCATAAACGCCGGCGGGGCATCGTCAGGCAATACATCCGGGATTCCTGCAGGTCCGGGATAGATGAGTATCTGAAAATCCGGCTTACCATTTAATTTATCGACGGGGTCTTTGGCGGAAGGATCGCCGGTACCATCCTTATAGGCAATCATAGCAGCCACCTCGCCGCCTGCCGAAAAGCCCATAATCCCGACTCGGCCGGGCCTCACTCCCCATTGACCGGCATTGGCCCTGATCAGGCGCATGGCCCGGTAAGCGTCCGCTTGAGTGTCATCAAGGGTAAATGGAGAACTGTCTTCTTTCGCCAGCCTGTATTTCAAAACCATGGCTGCTACCCCTATTTTGTTCAGGAACAAGGCACAATCCCTTCCTTCGGCATTATAAACCAGTAATCTGTGGCCACCACCCGGGCAGACCAAAACTGCAGTACCGGTGGCTTTGGCAGGATCGGGCAGGAAAACGGTGATGGAAGGGTTATAAATGTGTTTAACCCAGTAATCCTTAGCCTGCTCAGGCTCGTCTTTGTACTTTTCAAATCCCGGCGCACCTTCTTTCCATAAATGCAGTACGAAAGGTGCCTGCTGTGCCTGAGCGGCAGCAATCAAAAGCATCAAAAAAATAAAAATGGAAGATGTTCTTTTATTCATATTCTAAGAATTAATTATCGTGACAAAATCATTTAGGATTTCCCTGGATCTCCCTACAATCTAAAAATAAATTCAGTATCGAAAAATCGATTCTGCAGATTATTCCTCTTTCAGGCAATGGGCAGGATTGATACGGGATGCTCTAATGGTATGCATTCCTATCGTTATCCAGGCAATTACCAAAGCCAAAAATCCAACTCCTAAAAAATACCAGGGCGACAAATTTATTCTATAAGCATATCCTTCCAGCCAATGGCTGGCAATAAAATAACTTGCCGGCAAGGCTATCAGGATTGCGATAATAACCAGCCGTGTGAAATCGGTACTTAGCATGCGCAGTATACCGAATTGACTGGCGCCGAGAATTTTCCTGATACCGATCTCCTTCAGTCTTCGCTCTGCCGTGAACGATGACAGACCGAATAAACCCAGGCAGGAAATTATAATCGCCAGGCCGGCAAAATATCTCGACAGTTCACTTATCCGGTCCTCGGCAACATACCTGGCCTTATAAGCCTGGTCCTGGAAATTATAATCAAATGAAAATCCGGGATTAAAAGTCCTGAAAACCTTGCTTATCCGGGGCAATACATCGTGCTCTTTTCCGGCCGCTATCCTTATCATAATGATCCCTGCCCGATCCGGGTTTATCCAGAAAAACAGGGGCTTGATTTTTTCATGCAAAGATTCAAAGTTGAAATTTTCTGTTACCCCGATAATCTTCCGGGGTTCGCCCCAAAGTCTGACAGTTTTACCCACCGGGTCATGCAGTCCCATAACATCAATGGCCGCCTGGTTGAAAATTATGGCGGAACTGTCCGAAGCATGATCCGTTGAAAAGGCTCTTCCCTCTTTCATCTTTACCCCCAATGTTTCTATCATTCCGAAATCTACCGTTACATTTTCAAATGGAATGGATTCATCCGGGGTTTTACCTTCCCAGTCAATTCCTGAGGTGTAATTATTCCTTTTGACAAGATCGGTACCGATGGCCGATGCGTCCTTGACTCCGGGTAAGTTCCGGACTTCAGATAAAAAGGGTTCAAGGCTGGTTAACAGGTTCCCATTCCGTTCAAAATATATGATATTATCCTTATCGTATCCCAGGTCTTTTTTTTCAACATATTCAATTTGTTTATAAACAATCCATACGGCACACATCAATAGAATTGAAAGCGTGAACTGAAAAACGACCAAACCTTTCCTGGCCCACAGTTCCCCGGCACTTCCCTTAATCCTGCCTTTTAGTGTTGTCACCGGTTTAAATCCCGATAAGTAAAAAGCAGGGTAGCTTCCGGCTGCCAGCCCGGTGAGAACGGTAAGCGTAAAAATAACCAGGAACAATCCGGGTTCGAATGGAAGAACCATTAGTTTGCCCGTGATGATCCTGAACCGGGGAAGAATCAATTCAACGATGATTACGGAAAATATCATCGCGAGAAAGGAGA
The DNA here is from genome assembly GCA_964395765.1 of uncultured Roseivirgaceae bacterium. Taxonomy (GTDB): domain Bacteria; phylum Bacteroidota; class Bacteroidia; order Cytophagales; family Cyclobacteriaceae; genus DATDPY01. Next base: position 16,934 of record CAYNCU010000057.1, read on the forward strand.
TAACAATAGATTCGCTCAAATACTGAAAGATCAATATTCCTTTGCCTGCCCCAATCGCTTTCTTTATACCAACTTCCCGGGCCCTGGCCGTAGCCCGGGCTGTCGATAAGTTCATGAAATTTATACAGGCTATGAGGAGGACCAATAAGGCAATTACTGAAAATAATTTTACATAAGTTATTCTTCCACCCGATTGAATCCCGTTTTCATATTTTCCATGAAGGTATAAACCGGAATATCGTGTCACAAAAAGCGACTCGTCGGAATCCCTGATTTTTGATCTCATATAATTCCTGAGCTTACCATTGAACCGGCTAACATCGGTGCCTTTTTTCAGCAAGAGGCAACTGACGGTAAAATTATTATCCCAGTTTATACCGTTCGGGCCGATCAGCCTTTTAAGCTCATTAAAAGAAAGAACGAAATCAAACTGATTTGAAGCATTTTCGGGAACATTTTTGAAAACTCCGGAAATGACCACATCACTTTTAAAAGGGGTGAGTTCCCATCGGAGTCTTTTCCCGATCGCCTTCTCCGGTGACCCGAATAATTTGTCGGCCAGCGTCTCAGATAGCACTACGGAATTCAGGTCGTTCAGCACCTCCTTTTTATCTCCGCTGAGAAGAGGAAAGGAAAACATTTCAAAGAAATTCTCTCCTGCAAAAAGGCCAATGGCCTTTATGTTTTTATCATTTCCTGTAAGAGTGAATTCTCCGTATCCCATTGGTTTTGTATAGGGTACGGCATCTTCCACCTCAGGAAACTCGTCTTTCAAAGCATCGGTAAGCAGCGCGGACGTAAAATTATTGGTAATAATTCCGGCTGAAGTGGGCTGGTTTTTCATTACCACATAAAGCCGGTCATCATTTTTATTGAACTTGTCTACATGCAACTCATCATTTACCCATAGGTAAATCAAAAGAACGCATGCGAGGCCGGTGGATAAACCTGCCAGGTTAATAAAAAACGTGGTTTTAAATCTTCGTGCATTCCGGCCGGCTATATGAATAAAATGTCTCAGCATAATCGTAAGGCTAAATTTTCACAAATAAGCACTGAAATAATTATGCCATAGATAAAACAGGCACTTAACAGCCTGTTTCGAAGATTTTATAAATGAAATATGTTCGAAGCCGGACGTAATTGTCGGAAAATCATACAATAAAAATATCTTCTGGCTTTTTATTCCGACGTAAAAAAAAATTAAGGCACAAGTCATCCCATCTCACGTTCCATCACCTTGACCTGTGCCTTGGGGTTGGGAAATCTATTTTATATTTCCTGTCTGACTATTAAAATGCTTCACCTACATTCACACCCATGAAATCACCCCAGTAAAAATCCACCATCTTTGAGTGCATATTCGTATCCGGCCAATGGTCCCTGTCGAATCCGGGGGCTTTTTCCAGCGTTTCTCTTTTCTGGTTGAGAATAAAAACGCGCTTTTTGGGATTCAACTTTAATATTTTATAGGGTATGGCAAAGTATTTTTCCCCCATCCCCAGAAATCCTCCGAATTCAACGACAAGGTACCGGATCGTCCCCGTAGTGACATTCAGCATGATCTCCTTAATTTCACCGAGGTTCTCACCTGCATTGTTTTCAACATGATCGCCTATGATGGATGTTGCTGTAAGATAGATAGCGTGTTGTTTTTCAAGTATTTCTTCTTTATTCATTTTCATAATTCTGATATCTTTTGTTTATACAATCAAATTAATCACTGATCAACTTTATTCTACCTTAGTATACTGATAAACGCCCTTTGGGGTGTCCATTTTCACAAAAATTAACATTTCAATAGGTAAACAAGGGTAATTACGGCCGTTTGCGGGTTATACAACGAAAGAATCCCGTTTTAATTTTTTAACTCCCCCGAATGGATGAATAAGTTCTCCGGCTTGAATTTGTTATCCCGGTCAGTAAGCAGGAGGCATGGGATTTACTGGCTTCTGCGGACGGCTGGAAAAAGCGGGCTGTAAAGGTCGTTTCTTTTGACTTCCGGGTCGGCGTGGCCATCCTTACGAACTATGACAAGGACAAATCCGTCAGCGGTCTGTTGACCATCCGCCTGCCAGTCATCAATTATTTGGAATGTGAAATGCTTACCCTGAAAGTCATACTGAATAATTCATTTTCCGAAAAGCTCCGCAAGGAAGAAAAAAATCTCCTGGAAATCATTCGGCTTGCCGATCGGGCAACGGATCTATAAAAATTTCTTCTTGAATGATCGGCTGGGGAACCGGGCCGGATTGGGATAAGGCTTACGACTTCTTTGCAAAAGGCAAGCCATGGGTCTTCGAACAGCTCACCAGGCTTTTTCAATAGCAGTATAATTCCATTATAATCAAAAAAATTATCCAAATCAAATTGCGATTTTCAGAAGTTCGTTTACGGTTTTCCAGTTCCGGGTGGTTGCGGTCACTTTTAATTTATTTTCGAAAAAAGTGTTGGTAAGTTTGGTTCGCCCATATCCGTTGGGGCAATAAAGATAAATCTCATTCTTCCCGGCCATAAAAAGATCAGGGCTGAAATCGATATTTTTTATCTTACCAAGGAATTCGGACGAAGGTTTTTTATCAAGGAAAGTAACATGCAATTTTTCTTCATCGATACCTTTTCGTCCGATAAAGGGATTCTTATTAATAACGGATTTCAATTCCCCGGTGGTAAGGACGATCACAGGAACATCGTAGCCGAATTTCTTGTAGATCGTCTTTCTAATCAGCTCTG
>CAYNCU010000058.1:0-19639 GCA_964395765.1 uncultured Roseivirgaceae bacterium
CTCACTCCGCGAAGAAGGAATTGAAGTAACCCTGATCAATTCGAACCCTGCGACGATTATGACAGACAAGGTTACGGCGGATAATATTTACCTCAAGCCTCTCGAGAAAAAATATATCATTGAAATTTTAAAGAAACACAAAATTGATGCGGTTTTGCCTACGATGGGCGGTCAAACTGCCTTAAATCTTGCCATTGATTGTGAAAATGCAGGGATCTGGCAAAAATTCGGGGTTAAAGTGATCGGCGTGGACATCAATGCCATCGAAACCACTGAAGACAGGGAACGTTTCCGGCTGAGAATGCATGAGTTGGGTATAAAAGTATGCAAGGGTAAAATAGCGACCTCCTTCCTGGTAGGTAAAGAGATTGCCCAGGAAATAGGTTTCCCGCTCGTTATTCGTCCTTCCTTTACCCTGGGCGGTTCGGGGGGGTCATTCGTGGAGCGCCAGGAAGATTTCGACGCCGCATTGACGAAAGGACTGCATACCTCCCCTATTCATGAAGTATTGGTGGAACAAAGCATCTGGGGATGGAAGGAATTTGAGCTGGAATTACTACGCGACAACATCGGGAATGTAATTATCATCTGTTCCATTGAGAATTTCGACCCGATGGGGATCCATACCGGCGACTCGGTGACGGTAGCTCCGGCCATGACCTTACCGGATACCGTATACCAACGCATGCGCGATATGGCCATAAAGATGATGAACGGCATCGGCGAATTCGCCGGCGGTTGCAACGTCCAGTTTGCGGTCAATCCCGAAAACGACGATATTGTCGGAGTGGAAATCAACCCCAGGGTTTCCCGTTCATCGGCGCTGGCTTCCAAGGCCACGGGATATCCCATCGCCAAGGTCGCCGCCAAGCTTGCCATCGGGTATAACCTGGATGAGATCAAGAACCAGATCACCAAAACCACATCGGCATTTTTTGAACCTACACTGGATTATGTGATCGTGAAGATCCCGCGCTGGAATTTCGATAAATTCAAAGGCGCCGACCGGCACCTGGGCCTTCAGATGAAATCCGTGGGCGAGGTGATGGGCATCGGCAGGAATTTCCAGGAAGCGCTTCAGAAAGCCTGCCAGTCCCTCGAGATCAAGCGCAACGGCCTGGGCGCCGACGGAAGAGAGCTCACGGACCGGGAAGCGATCATCAAGAGCCTGAGCCGGCCGAGCTGGAACAGGCTTTTCCATATCTATGACGCCTTCAAGCTGGGCATCCCCTTCAAAACTGTTGAAAATCTTACTAAAATTGATAAATGGTTCCTCAACCAGATCTTTGAACTGGTAATGCTGGAAAAAGAAATTGAAAAGTATACCGTTGAAACCATCCCCGCCGACCTCATGCGGAGAGCCAAGGAAAAAGGTTATGCCGACCGGCAGATCGCGCACTTGCTGCACTGCCTTGAAAGCCAGGTATACAAACGGAGAAATGAACAGGAAATAAAAAGAGTATTTAAAACCGTAGATACCTGTGCGGCAGAATTCGAAGCCCAGACCCCTTATTATTATTCCACCTTCGATTTGGAAAATGAATCGTATGTTTCGAAAAAAGAAAAGGTGGTCATCCTCGGCTCCGGCCCTAACCGTATCGGACAGGGAATTGAATTCGATTACTCCTGCGTTCATGGTGTGCTCGCAGCAAAGGAATGCGGCTATGAAACCATCATGATCAACTGTAATCCTGAAACGGTATCCACGGATTTTGATGTCGCCGATAAACTATATTTCGAACCCGTATTCTGGGAACACCTCTATGATATCATTCAGCATGAAAAACCTATCGGTATTATTGTGCAATTGGGTGGCCAGACGGCATTGAAGCTGGCTGAGAAACTGAATCGCTATGGGATTAAAATCTTAGGCACTTCCTTTGAATCCCTCGACATTGCCGAAGACCGCGGAAGTTTTTCAAGACTGTTGAAGGAATTGAATATCCCCTATCCGAGATTTGGCGTTATTGAAGATGCCGAACAGGCGCTGGAGCTTTCCAAAGAACTGGGCTTTCCCCTGCTGGTAAGACCCTCTTATGTACTCGGCGGACAGAGTATGAAAATTGTGATCAACGAAAAGGAACTGGAATCCCATGTGGTGGATCTCTTCAAGGATATCCCCGGGAACAAGGTACTTCTTGACCATTTTCTTGACGGTGCCATCGAAGCGGAAGCGGATGCAATTTCCGATGGGGAAGATGTGTATATTATCGGGGTAATGCAACACATAGAGCCGGCCGGCATTCACTCCGGCGATTCCTATGCGGTGCTTCCGCCCTATAACCTCGGCGACCTGATCATGCAGCAAATTGAACTTTATACCAAAAAAATCGCCCTGGCGTTAAACAATATTGGTTTGATTAACGTTCAGTTTGCAATAAAGGACGATATTGTTTACGTAATTGAGGCAAATCCAAGGGCATCCAGAACAGTTCCCTTCATTTGCAAAGCATATCAGGAAAATTATGTAAATTACGCCACTAAGATCATGTTGGGGAAGGCAAAACTGAAAGATTTTAATTTTAACCCCGTGAAAAAGGGGTATGCAATCAAAGAACCTGTTTTTTCGTTCGAAAAATTCCCTGATGTGAACAAAGAGCTGGGTCCGGAGATGAAGTCTACCGGAGAATCTATTTATTTCATTGACGACCTGATGGATGACTACTTCATGAAGGTTTATTCCTACAGGAATTTGTATCTAAGTCGTTAAAAATTTCTTATTCAATGGAAAAATTCCTATTATATATCGGATTAATATTTTTATTAATTTACTGGTTTCTCATATTGCCGTTTAAAAACGTAACCGAGAGGCAAAAACAAGAGCCCCTCAGGAAAAAATCAAAGGAAGGCGATCTCCGGATCGATTATGACCCCGATAAGGAAAAAAAATCTCACCCAAAGGGTTATAAAGGAGGAGAATATGTTGATTACGAAGAAGTAAAATAACATACCTTATTTTTTATAAGCTAACCGATTAATATATGGCTTGGTTCCTAAGGAAAACGAAAGGCATTCAAACACCGACAGAGGATAAAAGGGATGCACCGGACGGTTTATGGTATAAAACCCCTTCCGGCAAGATTATTCATATGCGGGAACTGAAGAACAATGCCTATGTTTCACCGGAAGATGCTTATCACGTGCGGATCGGTTCCAAGGAATATTTCGAAATACTGTTCGATAACAATAAGTTTACAGAACTGAATGCCAATATGACCTCCGGGGATCCCCTGAAGTTCGTGGATTCAAAGCCTTACCCTGTCAGGGTGAAGGATTCGACACTGAAAACCAGTCTGAAGGAAGCGGTAAAGACGGCCTATGGAAAAATGAATGAAATCAACATCGTGGTGGCCTGCATGGATTTCACCTTTATCGGAGGATCTATGGGCTCGGTGGTGGGTGAAAAAATTTCCAGGGCGATCGACTTTGCACTGGAAAAAAAGATGCCTCTTCTGATCATCTCCAAATCCGGCGGGGCACGGATGATGGAAGCCGGGTATTCCCTGATGCAAATGGCTAAAACGTCCGCCAAGCTGGCCCTGTTGTCGGAAGCGAAAATTCCTTACATATCACTGCTTACCGATCCTACTACCGGGGGCGTGACGGCTTCCTTCGCGATGCTGGGTGATTTCAATATCGCCGAACCCGGTGCACTGATCGGCTTCGCCGGCCCGCGGGTGATCAGGGAAACGATCGGCAAAGATCTTCCCAAAGGCTTCCAGACATCAGAATTTTTACTCGATAACGGATTCCTCGATTTTATCATAGACCGGCGGAACCTGAAAAATACACTTACCTCCCTTTTGAATATGATTTCTGAAAAGGGATAAAATAATACGATCCCCTTTAATCCACGAAGAATTTTTATCCATAACATTAAATTTCGGCCACGAACCTGGCCGTCCCTTTGGCAGACGCATGAATTAATTTTTTATTGTCATTAGCCCCTGGAGTTCATGAAAATATTCATGGGTTCGCAATCCTGTGTTTTGAATATATTATTGCTCTGAAGGGTCTGAAATCGAAAAAAAATTTCACACTTATTTAAAATAAAATTATTCGTGTATTCGTGGATAAATATTTAAATTCATTTAGTGTCTACAAATATTGAAGGAGGAGCAGCATCTTTATTATTTCAATAAAACATGATGCAATGGCTTTTTATTTTCTAGTGTAATTTCCATAACTTAACAGTCCTATGGAAATCAATATATTTTTTACTCCCGTTAATGACCTGCTCTACAGGGACATCAGGGTAAACAGTTCTTTTTTCAGGAATATTTACCTGCCTGGAAAATCGTTTCCCGATTTCACCAAGGCGGATATCGCCCTGATCGGAGTTACTGAAAACAGGGGTACACAAAACAATAAGGGAGTATCCGAAGCGGCTGACGAGATCCGGAAAAAACTTTACCACCTGAAAAAAGGTACCGGGCAGTATAAGATCCTTGACCTGGGTAACCTGCGAAACGGGGATAGCCTCGAGGATACCAATCAAAGGCTCAAGGAAGTCTGCCAGATGCTGATCGACAAGGAAGTATTTCCATTGGTGATCGGCGGTTCCCATGATGTGGACCTTGGCCTTTATTCCGCCTATGAAGATCTCGGCAAACTGGTTAGCGTGCTGAACGTGGATGCCATGCTGGATATGGGAAGCAGTGAGATCAACGATGCCAGCAAGCAACATATCAGGACCCTCCTGACAGGTGAACCGAATTACCTGTTCAATTTCAGCCAGATCGGTTACCAGAGTTACCTGATCGACCATGAAAGCCTGGCGATCATGGAACAATTATATTTTGAGACCTACCGCGTGGGCAGGCTCCGGCATAATATTTATGAAATGGAGCCGGTGATCCGGGATGCCGACATGATGAGCTTCGATCTGTCGGCGATCCGTTCCAGCGACGCACCGGGGAACGCCAATGCCCAGCCTTTCGGACTTACCGGCGAGGAAGCCTGCCAGATCTGCTGGTATGCCGGCCTGAATGAAAAACTGAGTTCTGCAGGAATCTTTGAATATAATCCTGAACTGGACGATCCTTTGCATAAAACGGCTTCGGTGGCGGCTACCATGGTGTGGTATTTCATCGAGGGTTTTTACAACCGGAAAGATCATTTCAGCTTTAAAAGCAATCATTACCTTAAATATGTTGTATCCATGCCCGGTGACCCGGAATCGTTGATATTCTACAAGAGTAAACTTTCGGAAAAATGGTGGATGGAAGTACCTAACCTTTCTTCCAAAAAAGTATTTGCCCGGAAGAGCATTGTTCCCTGCAGCTACACGGATTACCAGAAAGCCATGAAAGGAGAAGTACCCGAAAGATGGGTTACCGCCCAGGCACGAATGACCTGAAAAAATGAAACCAATTCAACACAGCTATGAAACCGATATTAAAAACTTACATGGCAATGTTCATTGCCTGCCTGGTTCTTCCGGAGTGCCGGATCGATTCCCATGCACCGGAAGGATCTTCTGATTGCATTCCGGCTCTTACCGGTAAGTCCCTGGATATTGTTACCTGGAACGTTCATGATTTCCCGTCAAAAGGAAATGAAACCATCAACCGCCTTTCCGGTTTAATTCTAAAAATAAACCCTGACATTATTGCCCTTCAGGAAGTGGTCAGCAGCGATGCATTTAACCGGTTGCTTGCCGTTTTGCCCGGGTATCATGGTATCATCAATGCCGGTTCGGATCTTAACCTCGCTTATCTTTTTAAAGACAGCATCAGCGTTGAATATGGAAGTGAAAAAATTCTTTTCAGTGATGACCCGTATGATTTTCCAAGGCCACCTTTACTGCTTACCCTTCCTGAAGCCTCCGGCGATAAAATTATCCTGGTCAACATCCATTTGAAATGCTGCGACGGCGAGGAAAACATATTCCGGAGAAAAAGCGCGCTTGAAAAGTTAAAGCAATACCTGGATGATTCTCTTTCTTCCGCCCGGGTCATCGTGCTGGGTGATTTTAACGACGAGATCACCAAAGGAAACCCTGACAATGTATTCACGGCATTCCTTGACGACAGCCTGAATTACCGCTTTGCCGACCGTGCTGTTGCCGAAGGAGATCCATCGACCTGGTCCTTTCCCGGATGGCCCGGTGATCTTGATCATTTCCTCATTACCAAAGAATTATTTGATGAAAACTATTCCGTATCCTGCCTTACTCCCGATCGGTGCGACAGCCTGTATTTCGAGGATATTTCCGATCATCGGCCGGTATTATTGGAGATGAAGTAAGCGTGAAGCCCGAAATTCGAAGCTGGAAGCCTATATAAAGAATCATACAGTGGTCTGACGGTTAGAAACGAACACTCGTTCTGCGAAAAGCCTGTTTAATTCAGTATTTTTCTATTACTGGTTTTGCACCTCTGAACCGTCCGACCGCTATATGAAAAGAATTCGTTTTACCTACCAACTTTCTTTCAATCAATAAACCAAAATCCGAATTTAAAAATCGATGTTTAAAGCCACACAAGTAACTTTCGCGCCAGAGCGACCTCCCCAATAAAAATATCATCCCCGGCCTCGAGCCGGGGTCCCCCATTGCTTAGTAAGATCTATACTGAACTGAGCGTGTCAGACCCGACCTTGTTGAAACCCACAAAAGTAAGCTATTAAACTATCCGCCATCATTAACGGAAGATCCTGGTTCAAGGCCGGGGGTTACGATTCAATTTTTTGTGTGTTAACCTCAAAGAGACCCGTAACCAATACGTTGAGCGCTCAAGTACGCCTCTTACCGAAACTCATGTTTTCAAGAACCAACAAAATACAAATTGGAAAGTTTGTGGATCACTTATTACCGGATTCAGGGTTGTGTGAGCGTCATAGAAGTCACTTCCGAACAAAATTCAAATAATTATAACTCCTTTCATCCGCTCCAGCTTATCCCTGAAGGTATCGGCCGCCGATTTCCGTACTTCGAGGGATACCGTACTTTGATCAGTAAAATGAAATTCAATCACTTCCTGTTTGCTGCCCCGGATCAAATGCATTACTTCACCCGTGACGGCGGGGTCAAATCGAATGGACAGGTTTACCCCGATAAGTTTTTCTATTCTCACCGTTTTTGCCAGGGCCTCCCCGGCCGCCAGCCGGTAGGCCCGTGTAAGGCCGGCGAGACCGAGTTTTGTCCCGCCGAAATAACGAACAACCACGACAAGGACATTAAATAAATCCTTCGAACGGATCTCGTTTAAAATCGGGTCACCGGCAGAATGTTTGGGTTCACCGGCATCATGAGCCTTCATCAGGGGAACATCACCGGCCAGGCTATAAGCATAACAGATATGGGTGGCATCGAAATAATCTTTATGCAACCGGCTGATTTTTTCGGATATTTCCTCCTCCCCCGTTACCGGGATCGCCATGGAAATAAATTTACTGCCGGATTCCCGGTACAGTCCGGAAGTAGCCGCCTGAATGGTATTATATGAATCCATGAAGCAGGCCGTTAATGATTTCTTTTACTCGTGATCATTCCGATGCTTTTTTATTCAATAAGTTTTCAAGCTTTTTAAGTTTCGTCTTCCAGAAATTGTCGAAATAGCCGATCCATTCCTGTAATTCCCTGAAGCCCTCCTGGTTCAGAATGCAGTATCTTTCCCGGCCGATGTCCTCAATGGAAATGAATCCCGCCGAACAAAGGATCTTTATATGTTTTGAAACGGCAGGCCGGCTCATCTTGAAATTCCCGGCTACGGAATTAATTGTTAAACTGTCTTTAGCCAGCAGGTTCAGGATCTGCCGGCGGTTCGGATCAGATAAGGCCTGGAAAACATCAGTGCTTTGCCTCATGTTCATAATCGTTTAAAAGTTGGCTCAACCGCGCTTTGATTTTTGTACCCCATCCCATGTTCATGGACAGGTAAGCCATCAGGTTTTTCATTCCCCTGAAACCGGTATGTTCAAGTAAAAGCTCGGTGCCCTTTTCTGTCGGATTCAACGTCCAGGTAACAATTGAGTCGAGGGAAATTTTCCCCTTTTTAGGGCCGCCCTTCCACGAATAGGAAAGCTTTTTCAACGGGATCACTTCCAGCACTTCACAGAAAATATTTCCATCAAAGCCTGGCCTGGGTTTCGTGCTGAACATAAATTGATGCCCCACTTCGGGGCTGATATCGTTTTCCATTAACCACTGCGACAGCAATTCCGGAACTGTAAGGAATTCCCATACCCTTTCCACAGGATGATCAAAATGCCATGTCTGCCTTATATCGTATTTCATGATAGGTAACTTTTTGGTTACGCAAATATAGGTAACTTTTTAGTTACACAATAAGAATACCTGTTTTTTTGATGAAAATTTAAAAAATACAGGAAACGCAGGCTACTATAAAAATTCATGATTTTCAACCTTTAAATAGACATACCCTTAAAATACGGGATTGTGTGCATGGACTAAAGCCGGGTACTCTTATTTTTGCATACATATCTTATGGCAGTCGATTTTTCAAAAAATTATTCTTTCCGGGTAAATGATGAATTTTCCGATGCTCCCGGGCGGCGTGAAGGTTTTCTTTTTAATTCAAAGGAATTCCTCTCCCTTCACAGTGAAAGACCCTATGATATTTTTTACCTGTTGAACAGGAAGGATAACCGGGTTGAAGGAAAGATAGCCTTTCAGCATTCCGGCGACACCGTTATAAGCCTGGAACGGGCTACCTTTGGCTCCCTCGAAGCCAGCGGGAAATTAAGCTATGAACTTCTCTATAATTTTTTCCTCTTTATTGCCGGTTATTACCGGGAAAGGTCGGTGAAATCTGTTATGATAAGGCATTATGCCAATATCTATGATCCTGTTAACGGTCCTGTTATCGCATTAACGTTGTCCCATGCGGGTTTTAAGGTGGTATCCCATGATATTAACCATCATTTACCGGTAACCGGTAAATTATTTGAAGAGGTAATTAACAAAATGGAGCGCAGGAAGTTAAGAAAGTGTATTGATTCAAAGCTTGTCCTGCACCTTGCCGGCGAGGATGAAATAGAAAATAAATATCCTGCCATGATAGCATTCCGGGAAAATAAGGAAATCCCGCTGTCGATCAGCCGTGAAGATTTAAAGAAAAGTTTTCATTTATTTTCCGATAACTACTATTTATTTTATACCGATACCCAGGACGGCAAATTAATGGCCGGCGCCGTTATGATCCGGACTGCTCCAAGCATCCTGTATTATTTTACCCCGGCCAGTGATCCGCTTCAAAAGTCACTCAGCCCTATGGTATTCCTGCTGAAAGGTATTTATGAATTCGCCATAAAAAAAAATATCGGGATCATCGACCTTGGTGTATCATCCCTTCACAGCCATCCGCAGAAAGGCTTAATAAGGTTCAAGGAACATATCGGAGGAATACCGTCAAGTCGTTTCACCTTTCAACTCGACCTGTAACATTGAGTATCCCATGAGGCAATTCCTCGGAAAATCTACATGGTCATTTTCATCCGTGGTGGCCAAAACACTGAGCGGGATTTTCATTAACAAGATTTTTGCCATGCAATTCGGGACTACCGGGATCACCTTGCTGGCTCATTTCCAAAACCTGATCGGCCTGATGACGCAGATCCCCAACGACGGTGTAAACCGCGGCATCATCCGTTACTGGTCGGGAAAATCATTAAATGAAAAAGAAAAAAATCAGCTATTGATAACGGGGCTCTGGCTGAATCTCGCACTTTTTGTTATAGGCATAGGCGGTATCCTGGTGTTTCATGATTATATATTCAAATTCTTTAATTCGACTTTTATTACTGCCGCGTCGAGCTGGATCATGATCGCCGCCATACTGGTTTATATTCTGAATTTATTCCTGCTGTCGGTAATACTTTCCTTTCAATACATCCGGCAATACGCGGTGCTGAATATAATCGGGGCCGTCGCCTTGATGATCACTGTATTCCTGGGCACCCGGTCACATAAACTGAATATAGCATTGGTTTCATTTCTGGCCGGGGCAGCGGTTAATTTTGTATTCACAGCCTATTATGTGGTCCGCTACCGCCTGGTAAAACCTGTTGCTGCCGCCATCTCAGGGGAATCCTTTAAAAAATTGGGTGAATTCATTTTAATGGCTGTCAGCGTACTTGCCTGCGGCAAATTCGTGGACTTCTACGTCCGTACAGTGGCAATCAATGATTTCGGCATGAACCTGACCGGACTCTGGCAGGCGGTTGTGAAAATGTCGGACGGATATACCATGATCTTCATCAATACGGTCGGGGTGGTGTATTATCCCCAGATTTCCGCACTGATCTTCGACCCCGACCAATTGAGAACTTATTTAAAGGATGTTTTCAGAATTGTGTCGTTTCTCACACTCGGCGGACTTATCCTCGTATTCCTCCTGCGCTACCCCCTCCTCACACTGCTTTATAGTCATGCTTTCAGAGCTGCGGCCGACCTGATGCCACTTCAACTCATCGGTGATTTCTTCTGCATCCTCTCCTACCTGCTCACCTATATTATCTCGGCACAGGCACGGACGACAACTTTTATTACCTTGCAGGGAATATCAGCGTTATTTTATATTTTGCTGATCCACCTGATGATCCCGTATTTAAATATTATGGCGTTTCCAACAGCCCATGCCATCCGGTATGCGTTGTATTTTATAATCCTGATCACCTTAAACCGGAGAATTTTATTTTAAATGGATCAAGCTGTTGTCAGCATTATCTGTATATGTCATAACCATAAGGCTTATCTGCGCGAAGCCGTTCAATCCGCACTGAATCAGACCTACCGGGCAACGGAACTTATCCTGGTCGATGACAACAGTACTGACGGTTCAAAAGAAATCATCCGATCCATTGTATCGGAAAATCCTGAAATAAAGTATAAACTCCTGGAAAACCATAGTGGGATATGTAAGGCGTTTAACGAAGGCTGGAAGTTAGCGAAAGGGGAGTATGTCATTGATCTCTCCGCCGATGATGTATTGCTTCCCGGCCGGGTGGAAGAAGGGATAAAAGCCTTTCAGCATGCCGATGAATCGTGCGGGATCAATTTTACCAATGCGGCTTACATTGACTCCTCCGGAGGATTTATTAAAAATCATTATGCCACCGGCCGGGATGGGAAGTCGACAATGCCTGTGGCAGACGGGTACCTGTATCCCCTGCTGCTAGCCAGGTATTTTATTTGCACACCCACCATGATGACTAAAAGAGAGGTTATCGAATACCTGGGAGGTTATGATGAGGCGCTGGAATATGAAGATTTCGATTTCTGGATCCGTACTGCTAAAAAATTCAATTATTGTTATACGGATAAGGTACTGGTGAATAAGCGGGTATTAAAGAACAGTTTTTCCGGGAAGCAGTATACTCCGGGAAGCGGGATCCTTGTTTCCACCCTTTGGGTATGCCGGAAGGCGGAAAAGATCAATGAAAATGAGAGTGACCGGAAGGCGCTGATGATACGGGTGAAATATGAATTCAGAAAATCATTATTCTCAGGGAACAGAGAAACGGCAAAAGGCTTTCTTGACATCATAAAAAGAAACTGCCGGCCGAAGGGTATGTACTTTTATGATTTATTACTATATAAAGTAACTAAATTGTTGAGTTAACATGAGCGAGCCAGGAAAATATACACATCCCTTACTCCCCTCTTGAGCGGGAGCGGATTACGTTGCATAAATTCGACTCTGTGTTACGGAGGTTTCTTACGTTCCTGTAAACGGTTATCTGTGAAATCTGATTTTTGATTTTTGATTTTTGATTTTTGAACGAAAGTGCGGGGAAAGGTAAATTGTTCTCATTTTCTATAGCGGTCAGACGGTTCGGAGTTCCTGACGCATTAATAGATATAATTGGATTAACTGATTTTTCGCTGATTGAGTATTCGTTTCTAACCGTCAGACCACTTGCTGATCGTTATCATTTTTTATAGCGGTCAGACGGTTCGGAGTTCCCGATACATTAATAGATATAATTGGATTAACTGACTTTTCGCTGAACGAGAATTCGCTGCTAACCGTCAGACCACGTAAGGTTTGCAGATCAGGGCTTCCGGCTTAATTCATTTCCTGTTATCATCCTCGTAAACCATTCCTAAATAACTTTTATACCGGCTCTCCGCGATCAGGCCCTGGTTCAGCAATTCCAGAACCTTGCAACCCGGCTCACTGATATGAAGACAATTATTATACTTGCATTGACCCAGTTGTTCTCTCATTTCCGGGAAATAATGACTTATCTCCCAATCCTCCATATCTATCATTCCAAGTTCCTTTATGCCCGGTGTATCAATGATAAAAGTGTCATTTACAAATTCATACATCCCGGCGAAAGTGGTGGCATGGGTTCCTTTATTGGCAAAGGTGGAAACTTCTCTCGTTGCCAGATCCAGGCCGGGGGCTAGCCTGTTCAACAGGGTCGACTTACCGACACCGGAGTGACCCGACAGGAGGGTGATCTTCCCTTCCATCCATCCGGAAATTTTATCAAAGTTCTTATCATTCAATGCCGATATCAGTATCGATTCATAACCCAGGTTTTCATACAAGGCGGAAATTTCACCATGCCTACCGAGTTGTTTCTTGTCGAGGATATCTGATTTGTTGAAGATAATCTTTGCAGGAATACGGAATGATTCCGTACTAACGAGGTAGCGGTCAATAAAACCAAGAGATGTTTTGGGAAAGGATAGCGTTACGACCAGGATCGCCTGATCAATATTAGCGGCAAGGATATGACCGAATGCATCTTTTTTAATGGATTTACGGATGATGTAATTGGTGCGTGGTTGTACTGCTGTAATGATTCCCGGTTCATCATTTTCCCTTTCCACAATCACCCTGTCACCAACGGCAACAGGGTTAGTAGTCTTTGATTCCTTGAGCTTTAACTTACCCCTTAACCTGCATTTAATTACCGTGCCGGGTGCAGTTCGTACGTCATACCACGATCCCGTCGATTTCATCACAAGGCCTTCCATCGCTATGATTTTAAAAGAGGTAATATGTAATCCACGATTTTGGCCGTGGCACCGGTATTCGACCTGATATATTCCGCAGATGCCTTCGCAGATGCCTCATAGAAATCGTCCTCGCTAGTTAACCGTGAAATTATAGATTTCAGCTCCGTTTCATCCCTGACTGAAAATCCCCCACCCGTCTTAACCATCGCCGAAGTTTCGCGGAATTTTTTGTTGGAAACGTGATTCCCGAAAATAACAGGAATACCATAGGCGGCCGGTTCAAGAATATTATGCAATCCACCGCGGAATGCACCTCCCACATAAGCAATTTTACCATAACGGTAAAGGGAATAAAGCATCCCGACATTATCAATGATCAGTACCCGTGTGTCGTCACTGAATTCTCCTTTTGAATACCGCGTGTTCGGAACTTTAAGGTTACTTTCAATCTCGCGAAGCTGGCTGTCGCTGATATTATGCGGGGCGATCATGAATTTTAAACTCGTCTTGTGGTCGTTGATCAGGCTATAAAATATTTTCATATCCGATGGCCACGTACTTCCAAGTACTACCACGCAGGAATCTTTACTGAATCGCGAAGCCATTTCTATGTCAACAGGATGCGAACAGATATCATGCACCCTGTCGAAGCGGGTATCGCCGGAAACTGTGACTTCCTTTACTCCTGTTTTTTCGAGCAGGGCCCTGCTCGCCTCATCCTGAACGAAAAAAGCGGAAAAATTATACAGCATATTCCTGAAAAATTTTCCCCAGGGTTTGAAAAATATCTGGTCGTTTCTGAATATGGAGGAAACGGATATTACCGGTATGCCTTGCTGTCTGGCATAATAAATGAAATTAAACCAGAATTCATATTTTATGAAAACTGCCATTTCGGGGTCGGCCGTCCTGATAAATTTTTCAGCATTACGGGGAGTATCGGACGGAAGGTAGAGGACAATATCGGCCGGCTGGTAATTTTTACGAACCTCATAGCCGGAAGGAGAATAGAAGGTAAGCAGAATCCTGGCTTGGGGTTTTATCTGTTTCAGTTTTTCTATGACCGGCCTTCCCTGTTCAAATTCTCCGAGTGAGGCGCAATGAAACCATATCATTTCTTTTCCGAACTGCTGAACAGCTTCATCTAATTTCCGATGCCAGCCTTTCCTTCCTCTCAGGAGATTTCTCGCCCGTGGTTCAATAAAGGAAGCTATCAATAACAGGGCATTAAGAAAGTAAATGGAAATATTGTAAATGAACCTGGCAATAAATAACCTTATCAGCCGATTAATATATTGTGACGAATATTATTCGTTCCAGTTTGCTGTACATAACTCACCTGATTTTTCAAAATGTTGCCAGGCCGCAACCATTCTCAACGTTTCTTCAATATTTCTGCCAATGGAATAATCGTTAATATATTCGTGGCGTATTATTCCTTCTTTATCAATAAGAAAGGTTGCTCTTAAGGCTACCGGGGTCCCCGAAAATAACAGATCACCTGCCTCATTGAACTTATATTCACCTCCCAGTACCCTGAAGGAGCTGGAAATGGTTTTGGAAACATCGGCGATAAGGGGAAACATAACTCCCATGATCCCCCCTTTATCCTGTGGGGTCATCAGCCATGCCAGGTGCGTTTCTGCCGTGTCCGTTGAAATCCCAACAACTTCTACCCCTCGTTTTTTAAATTCAGGTAATTTTTCCTGGAAGGCTATGATTTCGGCCGGGCATATAAAACTGAAATCACGAGGGTAAAAAAATAATACGACTTCCTTTTTACCGATAAATAGCTCCAATGAAAATTCTTCGATGATTTCATCACTATTAATAACTGCAGGAGCTTTAAACAAAGGAGCTTTTTTTCCGATCAGAGACATACGTTTGGGCTTTGAACCGAGCTTAATATTTTAATATTTTTTGTGTCCGTGAATTTACCTTTATATGGTAGGTGATATCAATATTCAGAAAGTCCATATTCCCGGAAATATTCACGGATCAATAAAATTATCATAAATCCGGTAGCTAAAATGGGCTTAAAATCTAATATTTTCTGCATATTAACCATTAATATCTCCGGAAATCAAGGAATTATTTATACATTTGAAACTGTAAAAAATAATAACATTCTAAGTTTTAATTTGACTTTTTAAATATTTATATTTGAATAAACCAAAAAGTATTGTGTGATGAAATCGTTTAAAAATATCCTGATATTTTGTTTATTGACGTTATTGATCGTCAACCAGACAAGCGCACAGTCGGGAAGTTTCTTTGATGTATTATATGCTGTACCCAAAGATGGATCTTCCTATATAGATTCATATCTGTCACCGGTCGTATCAAGATTCGGAACTGATGTAACATCCGGATGGTATACTACGGCCAAAACTCATAAAACGCTTGGATTTGACTTAAGTGTATCGATCAGTTCAGCCTTTGTACCTGCCTCGGATAACAGCTTTTCATTTAAAAATTCGGATTACACAAGCCTGGAGCTGGCCAACGGAAATGAAGCCAGCGTACCCACCATTTTCGGTACTGATAAAAATACGCCGGCTATGAAAGTGGTTGATCACAATACCACTTATGGTGATGTTGATCTGGCTGACCTGAATGCCCCCGGCGGGCTCAACCTGAAAAAACATATAGGTTTCGCTGCTGTTCCACTTCCTGTTCTGCAACTTGGAATAGGATTGGTTAAAAACACGGATTTGAAAATCAGGTATATCCCGGATGTATTCCCTCATGTAAATTATTCCTATTGGGGAGTGGGTATCATGCACGATCTTACCCAGTGGATCCCGGTAGTTGATAAATTACCGATCGATATTTCCCTGCTGGCGGCTTATTCAAGATTTTCCTTTGATTACCCGACCAATCCTGATGAAACAAATTTCGACGGTGCGAACCAGGACCTTAAAGGCACTTCAAGAGGATATGATATCGAAGTTATCGTTTCCAAAAAAATTACCGTCCTCACAGTGCTGGCCGGCGTTGGCTTTGATCATGCCAAGTCCACATTCAATGTTAACGGCACCTATGATATCAACTATCCCCCGTCTCCTGCGTGGCCAACAGGGTACGAGGCACCTAATACTACTTATACAGATCCTATTGCCATATCTGCCAAAACGGGCGGCTTAAAAGCCACGCTGGGAATTCGCCTGCAATTTGCCATATTCTGTATCAATGCTGATTATACGCTTGGCAAGTACAACGTATTGAATACGGGAATTGCCTTCTCATTCCGTTAAGCAGAGCCATTAGACAAGAAGGGAATTTCAAAAGAATAATGAAAAATCAGGATCGCCAGGTTCAGGCGATCTGTGCTTCCAGTTTTTTGGAAAGGATACTTTTGGGAACAGCCCCGATTTGTTTATCGACTACCTGGCCGTTCTTGAATATGAGCAGAGTGGGAATACTTCTCACGCCGAATTTTGCCGTAATCGAAGGATTATTGTCCACATCAACCTTGCCGATGACCACTTTCCCGTCATAATCCTTAGCCATTTCTTCCACTACAGGTCCAATGATCCTGCAGGGACCGCACCATTCGGCCCAAAAATCAACCATAACCGGTTTCCCTGAGTTTATTATTTCTTCGTAGTTACTATCTGTAATTTCAATCGGTTTTGACATAATCTTCAATTTATATTTTAATATATACTAATTTCCTCCTCAAAAGGTTTTACAGAAAGATGCAAATTTATCAATTTATATGTTCACTCCCGCTTCCTGTGATTTGAATACCTGATATAACTTGATAAATCCTTACGATCAGGTTTTCAGTGTCTTATAATCAGTTCAATTTCCGTTCCCGGGATTTCCTCAACCAAATGAATAAAATTGTCGCTGGAAGAAACTTTTAATTTCCTGCTGAAAAGATCTACAGTCAGCTTTTCCGATTCATCGACAATATTCAGGATCAGGGAGCTTTTACCCTTATTATTTTCAACGGCGGACAACAGCTTATCCACCAGATTTTCATCAATGGAAGGGGCGGCCAGGTTAATTTTAATCCCATCACAGTATTTTTCGCGGATATCGGTGAGAAGATCAATATTGCTGATCCTGAAATCGGGTTCATTGTTCCGCCAGGGCTGCCTTTCAACCCTTCCCTTGATATAGATAAACCAACCGTTTTCAAAATATTTTTTAAACTTCAGGTAATCATCGGAAAAAAGATAAAAGGTATGCGAATCATCATAATCCTCAACGGTAAGCGTGCCGAAAGGCTTTCCGGATTTGGCGATCCTGTGCGCAAAATTTACAATGATCCCGGCCATGTACAGTTCGTTCCTGCCCACCAGGCTTTCCATATTCTTCAATTGGCCGAGGTTAGTATTGCAGAAATGTTTAATCTCGAACCTGTATTGATCCAGGGGATGTCCTGAAATATAAAAGCCCACTACTTCTTTTTCAACCTTAAGTTTTTCAATTTCCGAGAACGGTTCACAGTTTTCTATTTTAGGCAGAGGAATATCGGCCGATTTACCTGCGCCGAACAGCGATTGCTGGGAAGTATCTTTTTCGTGTTGTATCTTATTGCCGTAGCGAATGGCCTTTTCGATCAGTGAAGTTCCGGATTCATCTTCGTTGAATATATATTGGCGTCGATGGTACTCCCCAAAGCAATCAAAAGCGCCTGACATTGCCAGGCTTTCAAATGTTTTTTTATTGACGGACCGGAGATTTACTCTTGCGGCAAAATCAAATAGATTCCGGTAAGGACCATGCTCATTCCTTTCGGAGATGATTGCCTCAACAGCAGCTTCTCCGGTGCCCTTTATGGCGGCCAGTCCAAACAGGATCTCGCCTTTTTTATTAACGGTGAATGTATTATCACTTTCATTCACATCAGGGCCATTCACCTTCAGGTTCATCCTTTTCGTTTCTTCCATGAACTGGGTGATCTTATCGATATTATTCTGGTTATGGGACAATACGGAAGCCATATACTCGGCCGGGTAGTGCGCCTTCAGGTAAGCCGTCTGGTAGGCTACCAGGGAATATGCCGCCGAATGAGACCGGTTAAATCCATACTGTGCAAATTTTTCCATGACGCCGAAGATTTCCCCTGCTTTATCTTCAGGAATATTGTGCAGCTTTTTTGCTCCTTTTACAAATTCTTCCTGCATGCCCCGCATAACATCCAGCTTCTTTTTCCCCATGGCTCGGCGAAGGATGTCGGCTTTTCCCAGTGTAAAACCGGCTATGATCTGTGCCACCTGCATGATCTGTTCCTGGTACACCATAATACCATACGTATTTTGCAAAACAGGTTCCAGCAAAGGATGCGGGTAATCCACCTTTTCACGGCCTTGTTTCCTGTTGATAAAATTCGGAATAAATTCCATTGGGCCGGGCCGGAATAAG
This sequence comes from uncultured Roseivirgaceae bacterium, assembly GCA_964395765.1. Classification (GTDB taxonomy): domain Bacteria; phylum Bacteroidota; class Bacteroidia; order Cytophagales; family Cyclobacteriaceae; genus DATDPY01. Next base: position 18,317 of record CAYNCU010000058.1, read on the forward strand.
GCATTCATGGCAATAAGATCTTCCAGCGTGGTTGGTTTAAGTTCCTGAAGATATTTTCTCATCCCGTTGGACTCGAATTGAAATGTGCCGATCGTCTCCGCTTTTTTATATAATTCAAAAGTTTCAGGGTCATCCAGCGGAATCTCTTCCGGGATGATGGTTTTACCCGTGATTTTATTAATCAACTTCAGGCAATCTTTGATAATGGAAAGGGTCTTCAGTCCGAGGAAGTCCATTTTCAGCATTCCGGCGTCTTCAATCACCTTACCATCATACTGGGTAATCAGCAGATCAGAATCTTTTGAGGTTGCTACCGGGATATAATTGGTTATATCGTCGGGGGCAATAATGACACCTGCGGCATGGATCCCGGCATTTCTTACGGAACCTTCCAGTTTTTCGGCGAGTTTAATTACTTCGGCTTTCAGATCTTTCCCGTTTCTCAGGTCGCCCAGTTCCGGAACTTCCTTGATCGCCTCCGCCAGCGTAATTCCCGGTCTTTCGGGGACGAGTTTAGCCAGGTAATTAGCGTCAGTTAGCGGAAGGTCGAGGACTCGTGCCGTATCGCGGATTGCCATTTTTGCCGCCATGGTTCCATAGGTGATGATCTGGGCCACCTGGTTCCGTCCGTATTTATCCACCACGTAATCGATCACCTTCTGACGGCCATCATCATCGAAATCGGTATCGATATCCGGCATGGATATCCTTTCCGGGTTCAGGAAACGTTCGAACAGTAAACTGTATTTAATCGGATCTATATTGGTTATTCCAACGCTATAGGCAACCACGGAGCCTGCCGCCGAACCCCTTCCCGGTCCGATCATTACTCCCAGGTTCCTGCCGGCATTGATCATGTCCTGAACAATGAGGAAATAACCGGCAAAACCCATTTTCCTGATAATACCGAGCTCATAATTGATCCTGGTTTCAATTTCAGGCGTTAATATCTTATATCTTTTTTTTGCTCCCTCAAAAGCAAGGTGAGCGAGGTATTCGTCGGAATCCGTAAAACCTTCGGGGATGGGGAAATTCGGAAGAAGGATATCCCTTTTCAGGTTGGGCGTAAAACATTTGTCGGCAATTTCATTGGTAAAATCAAGGGCTTGTGGAACATCCTTAAAGGACTTATCCATTTCATTTTGGGTCTTGAAATAAAATTCATCATTGGGAAAACCGAAACGGAATCCTTTCCCGTCGCCGATAGGGGTTTTCTTGAGATCGCCCGTATTCACACAAAGGAGAATATCGTGTGCCGGGGCATCGCCTTTGTCAATATAATGGGAATCATTGGTGGCGATAGTTTTAACATTGTATTTCTTC
>CAYNCU010000059.1:0-19535 GCA_964395765.1 uncultured Roseivirgaceae bacterium
ATCTGCCAATGGTTGTATCGGCAATTACACATTCCACCTTGCTTCCGTCGGAATGAACAATATTTTTTTCAATGAACCGGGCTACATTCCTGGCCATTGTCATGGTCTGGTTTTCCAGCGATTCCCTCACTCCGCCAAGACGGCCGTCAATTACCGGGCGAATACCCACTTTGGGTTTACTTCCTGTTGTCACAATATTTTGCCTAATCGATGGATTATCTTTGAATTTTCCCATATTTTAAAAAATAATTAATATATGATGCCCCACTGTTTTTCCCAAAAAGCTAATGCCGTCAATATACTCAACCTGTCAAATAATTCATAATATATGATGAAAAATGAAAATCAAAATTTACTTTATAATCCTCCTTGGGGGTTTTAATGAAAATAAACTTTTTAATTGTTTAAAATCTTATTAATTACGTCTGTTACTCTTTCCCCTAAAATCTCATTGCCGTAATCGGAAAAATGAAAACCGTCAAATTGTATAAGTGACTTGGGGTCACCTTCCATCAGGTAAGCATACATATCATTCACCGCTACACCTAACCTGTTGGCAACGGCCATCGCGGCATTATTATAGGTAATGACATCTTCATTTTTCATTCTAAAGTCCTGCAGGCTTTTATTGTAATCATTAAAAAGATCATCGATTACCGGTGTAGTGGTAGCCCAGATAACAATGGACCCGCTTGAATATTTATTAATTAATTTTATAATCAATTCTACATTCCGTGAATAAACTTCGGCAGGGATCATAGGTTCGTTCTGGTAGTAATCTACGGTACGTAAGTCATTCAATCCCGAATTAATATGAATGATATCATATTTATTCCCGGTGAGCCAGCTTTTCAGGTGCTGCAGAATGGACACCGTGTTTAAAGTATCATCTTCAGGTCCCCAGGTAATTATTTTATCCCTCATATAATCCATTACAACAGGCTGGTAACCCGAACGGATTGAATCGCCGATCAGGGCAACTTTTTTAATATCAGTATTTTTATAACCGGAACTCAGGAAATAAACCGACGCAAATAATCCGGTTCTTATGAAACTCCTCCTGTTTAACATTTTAAAATCCCCGGGCATAAAGAAAACAGGTTATATTAGTGAGTAATCTCGGTAATTAAATTACACAATTTCATATTATTTTGAATTAATTCTTCGCAATAAGAAATGGTTAGTATTTACAGATCCTTTAACAAGGCGAATCATAAATCTTTCATTTTCCTTTTGCTTGTTCTTATGCCGTTTTTGTGTGTTTATGTAAGCCCATCGCAGGCACAAATCAGGATCAGGGGAAAGGTTATTGATTCCAACAACGGAGGCGGTTTGCCCGGTGTTAACCTTCAGGTCAATGATTCCTTGGTTTATACTACCGATTTGAACGGCAGTTTTGATATCCAGGTATCCTCTCCCCTTGCAAAAATACGCGCAAGTTATGTCGGTTACGAAAGCAAAACGATTTCGGTGAACCATACCGAAACCCTTACCATTGAATTAAATGCCTCACAGTTTATGCTGGGAGAAGTGGTGGTGACGGCCTACGAAACACAGCAGAAGATCAAGGATATTCCCGGCAGCATTACACTCATCACAAAAAAGGACTTATCGGTCGAAAATAACGCTTCCGTGGTCCCGGCACTCAACCGGGTTCCGGGAATTTATATGCAATCGGGTTCTTATAATACGAATCGACTTACGATCCGGGGAATCGGTGCGCGCTCCTTGTTCGGGACAAGTAAGATAAGGGCCTATTATGATAATATCCCGCTAACCACCGGAGACGGGGAAACTACCATTGAGGATATTGATCCTGCGTTGATCGACCGGATCGAGATTATTAAAGGACCATCTTCCAGCCTTTACGGCGCAGGATTGGGGGGTACTGTTCTGATCTCTTCCTTCCAGCCTACCCTTGATCAGAAGGATGTTATGTACCAGGCGACCGGAGGAAGCTACGGTTATTTTAAAAATGCCCTCACGGCCGAAGCCGGATTTAACCGGTCCAGAATTGCCGCCGGCTGGGACAGGCTTTACAGTGACGGGTACAGGGAGAACAACAGGGTTAAAAGAAATACTATCGGTTTATCCTCGAAAACTGAATTGGGAAAAGGAACGGAACTTTCGGTTTTATACAATTATATAGATCTTTTCGGTCAGATTCCCTCCTCCCTCGACCAAACCACCTATGATACGAATCCGAGGGCGGCGGCCTCATCATGGAAAACAGATGAAGGATTTGAAAGATACCACAAGGACCTGGCCGGAGTGAATCTCTCACAGCAAGTAGGAAAATCGAACGATATTGATGCTTCCGTTTTCTGGAGCTTTTATAAATCCTATGAACGAAGACCTTTCAACATCCTTACAGAACTCACCCGATCATGGGGGTCAAGAATAAAATTTACAAACGCAGGTAAACTTTTCGGAAACAAAATTACCAATGCAGTAGGTTATGAATATTTTGAAGACCGGTATTACTGGAAGACTATTGAAAATGTGGATAAAGCCGAAGGCGCTCTTTTGTCCGATAATAAGGAAGGCCGGAGAAATATGAATATTTTTGCCAAAACCGATTTTACCCTGCCTACGAAAACTATACTGACGGCAGGCCTGAACCTGAATTTTACGGATTATCACTTTACCGATTTATATTCTACGGATAATATTGACAACAGCGGCTCTTATACCTTCGGCCAGACCTGGTCTCCGCGTATTGGAATTTCTCAGCCATTGACTCCCGTTTTTAATCTTTATGCCAGCGTCAGCCATGGCTTTTCCCCCCCTTCCCTTTCAGAAACACTAACCCCGGACGGGGATATCAACCCTGCAATAAAACCGGAAACCGGCCTGGATTATGAAACAGGAGTACGCGGTTTTCTTTTTAAATCAAGACTCTACCTTGATATTTCCATATTCTCATTACAGGTAAGAAATCTTCTGGTCGCTCAAAGAGTCGGCCCGGATGAATTCATTGGGGTGAATGCAGGCAAAACAAGTCATAAGGGTATTGAATTCACCACGAACTACAGGATAACAGGAAATGAATCGGGAAGTGAGCCCGGTCTTGTCGCTTTTTTTTCTTATGATTTTGCCGATTTTAAATTCAGTAATTTCGTGAATGATACCATCGACTATTCGGGCAATCGTCTGACAGGCGTTCCGGAAAGTTCGGCCAATGCAGGGCTGGATTTTTCAATGCGCCAGGGTTTCTATGCCAATTTAAATTACGAGTTTGAAGATGGTATGCCTGTCAATGACAGCAATTCCGTTTTCACAAAACCCTTCCACCTGTTTAACCTGAAAACCGGATTCCGGCGCACCCTTGTTAACCACCTGACAATTGATATTTATGGTATTATGGACAACATCCTCGATGAAAAATATGCCTCCATGGTTCAGGTGAATGCATCCCCGGCACCTAACGGACCCCGGTATTTTTATCCCGGTCTGCCCAGAAATTATTATTTAGGAATTTCCGTAAGGTATGATCTGTAATAAAAGATAATTATTTATAATGGATAGTTAAAATAAAATAATCTACGAGCTTCAAACTCCAATTTCCCACCTTCAACTGCCAATAGGTTCGTTAAAAAACATCATCATATGAAAGCTATTTACAATGTTTTAGCCCCTCAAATGTGAAATCAAAAATCAAAATTTGAAAATTGAAAATTGAAAATTGGAAATTGATAGTTATATGTCACTAATGTTTCTTTTCCTTTTTAACAAAACCAATTCTTCCCTTAAATATCCTTTTCATAATAGTGCTGTCGGCGAAATAATTATTGGGATTGTATTCCGAATGAAGCACAAGTCCATATTTGGGATTGGTATAGGCATCGATCCTGATGGCTTTGAGTCCCTTGAAATTAAGGATGGCGGAATAAACAGGATGATTGAATGCTGCCGGGTTAACATCATCGACATATTTACTGCTCGATACGTAGCGGAGATCGGAAAGATACCTGGCCACGGAAGCGGAATCGGCTTTCCCGGATCCGAGGTACCATACGCTATCCGGGTTATTCAATGTAAATGAAGAATCTCCGGGATAGGTAAAAGCTACCTGCCTGAGTGAATCACTGTTGATTTGCAGGAAGTGATTGTTCCGGAAGCCGTCGGGATTGCTGAAATAGGATATCCCCATAAAATTATCCGCAGAATAAACGGTATTATCATCACTCAATCTCACATAGGTATAAAATTCCTGCCTTCCCTGTATTCCGAATTTTCCAATCACTATATCCAATGAATTTTTAGGGCCTTCATAAACCCTGACCCGCGTACCCGTAGTGTCCACCTGGTATTCCGGCCATTTTTTAGGGTCTCTTGTTACAATCCGGCTAGGCTCAATTGACATCAGGCCGTTGAGTGCATTCTTTACACTGGCAGCAGTCGCTTCAACCGTTTTATTTAATTTAGGAAGGGTAACCTTCCACATACCGTTATCATCCTTGTATACATCGTATTGACTACCTTTTTTATTGACCGTAATTTTTGTCACATGGGTCGTATCGATCTGTACCAGGTTGGCTTTAAAAGAACTGCTTCTTCCGGTATGACGAAAAACCCTTAATGATAAATAAATAGCCGCAAGGATAACCAAAAAAACGATTAGCCACAGATTATTGATTTTCCTAAACATATGAGATCATTTATTAATAATTTCCCTGTATCCACTTCTGTTTTTTCTTCAAATATCTTTGCCTTCTTGCGAAACCAATGATCAGGACCAATAAAATAGGCAGGAAAACATTAAGGTATTTTATCAGGTTCCGCTTTGTGTCATCCACTTTTTCAAGAGGCCGGTTGGTAATGCCCTTGGTCCTGAGGTTGATCAGACCTGTATCGTCCGATAACCAATCGATCGCATTGACTTCAAAATTTACATTATCTTCATTGAGTTGCTGAGCCTGGGAACTGGATCCGTTAACGGCAAATTTTCCATTGGAAATGACGATCATTTTGGAATTCCCCTTTCCTCCCAGGGGGCCCGTTGCCGCAACCGCTACGACCTGCTGCCCGAGGGTGAAATCGGATTTCGACCAATTCTTATTGATATCGATATAGCTGGGTGCGGAAACCACACCGGTATTGTCCGATGTGTAAGCAAGGGGTTTGATGCTAACTGCGGAATCTTTCGGCAGGTAAGTAATCGATGAAACAAAGGGCATGAACAGGGATTCGAGTCCCTGAACGGCAGGGTGATCGGAGAATTTTCCAATAATTGGAAAATAGGGAAATGATATTTGGGTGCTCATCACAAATTGTCCCTGCTGTTGCCGTACTGAAACCTGTCCGCATGTTGCATCCACGAGATAAGAATCGTTAACGGTGATCCCTTTTCCCTGAAGCCATTCCCGCATACCGATATCCGGTGCATTACCCAGGTAAGCCCGGCTTAAATCAGCATTCAATGGACTGTAAGCAACAAAAATATTTCCCCCGGAATTAAGATAATTGTCAAGGATCCTGAACTGGGCCTGTGGAATGGTGTCCTGGGGATCAATGATGGCAATTGCCTTATAGGTTAACGGGATGGTGGTGGTATCGGTCAAGGTTAATTCTTCCACATCATTGAGGACAGATAAATCTTCCTGAACCTGCTGAGAAGAGGAAAGAGGCGGCTCGCCATTACCCTCTATGAAAGCAATTTTGTTTTTATGCTTGATCGACAGTTTCTTAATGGCCGTTGTTAATTCATATTCCATCCCGGCCCCTGGTTTCAGTACCGGAATAACCTGTGATTTATCACCCATTTGAAGCACCGCTCCCATGTAGGCCCGCATCTGCTTCACCTGGTCTCTTTCAGTAACGTTAACCATGATCGGGTGAATGCCCGCCTGCTGCGCCTTGGTTTCCTGTTGCTGGTTCTCATTCGGGTTTATAAATTCATACACCAGGTTGCCATGGGCCCGGTTTTCATATTCAATCAGTAAATCGATAAAATCCTTACGCTGACTGAGTAATTGAGGGGGAAGGTCCTTTGAATAATATGCCTTAACCGTGACTACATCATTCAGGTTTTTCAAAATATCCTTGGTAGCCTTGCTTAGGGTATATCTTTTATCAGCTGTAAAATCAAGTCGCACATATGCCTGTTCTGAAATCAGGTCCACAATAAAGATGATGGCCAGAACTACTGCGATTTGCGTTATAACCTTATTTTTTTTCATAAAACCGTTTATTAAAAACCGGGCATTAACTGACCCAGTTTCTTTTTGATAACATTGTTTCTGACATTAACAGACCAACAAATATGACGGACAGGAAATAAATGATATCCCTTGAATCGACAACCCCTCTTGAAATGGATTCAAAATGGGTTCTTGCACTCAGGTAATTGAAAATGTCCCCGAGAATCCCTGTCATCTGGGAAGAAATAACATCAAATAGTACATGGAAGAAGATCCCGATAAATAAGGCCAGCAGAAAAGCTACGATCTGGTTGTTGGTGATACTGCTGGAAAATATCCCTATGCTGATATACATGGCGCTGAACAGTAATAAGCCAAGATATCCGCCGATGGTGGCGCCATGGTCGATTTTTCCCAGGTGAGCCACCGTAATATAATACGGCAGGGTACAGGCAAGTGCAATGGCCACAAGCAGGAAACAAGCCAGGAATTTTCCCAATACGATCTGCCAGTCCGATACCGCTTTCGTAGACAGCAGTTCAATGGTTCCGCCTCTCGTTTCTTCGGCAAGGGAACGCATCGTTATCGCCGGAATAAAAAAGAACAGGGTCCAGTAGGAAATAGCGAAAAATACCTGCAGGTCAGCCTGCCCGATCAGGAATATTGAATTTCCGAAAAGCCATGTGAAAAATCCGCTTAAGCCGAGAAAAAGGATGATCATCACGTAGGCGATCAGCGAATCAAAATAAGAAGCAAGTTCCTTTTTAGTTAATATCCATATTTTATTCATAAGCGATAATTTTCAGGTTTAATTGGTTACTTCCCTGAATACGTCTTCCAGTTTGGTTTCGATGCCGGATATTTCAAGTAAATACCATTTTTGCTGCACGCAGAGATCAAATATCGGCTTCCTCGATGAGGCTTCCGGCTTGCTCTGAACAAGGTAGAAACCCGGTCTTGATTCCATCGCGTTAACTTTTTCAACACTGGCCAGGCTGAGTAATGCTTTCTTCACCTCTTCTTCGCCCGCTTCAATTTTAACAGATAATAATTCCTGCCCCTGGGCCTGGTGCCTGAGTGTCTCGGAGGTTCCATCGGCAACAATTTTTCCTTTATTGATGATTAAAATCCTGTCGCAGGTAGCCTCTACTTCCGAAAGGATGTGGGAACTGAGAATTACAGTCTTTTCTTTGCCGAGGTGCTTGATCAGTTTTCTTATCTCGATGATCTGGTTGGGGTCCAGGCCGGAAGTAGGCTCATCGAGAATCAATACACTGGGTTCATGAATCATCGCCTGGGCCAGACCTACACGCTGTTTATAACCTTTCGATAATTCACCGATTTTTTTATGCCTTTCCAAACCGAGTCCGCATACGTCAACCATTTCCTTTATCCGCCGGGGAATATCCGTTCTGCTTATTCCCTGAATTTCAGCGCTGAATTCCAGGTAATCTATTATCGCCATATCCGTGTACAAAGGGTTGGTTTCCGGCAGGTACCCGATCTTCTTTTTAATTTCTTCGGGATCCTGGCTGGATTTAAAACCTTCCACCGTTACATTTCCTGCTGTGGGCGCCATATAACAGGTTATGATTTTCATAGTGGTGGTTTTTCCGGCCCCGTTCGGACCCAGGAATCCTACAATCTCACCGGGCTGTACCTGAAAAGATATGTTGTCCACAGCCTTGTCATCACCGTATTTTTTAGTGAGATTTTCAACGATTATTGAGGCCATATTAATAAGGATTTTGCGCTGGCAATTTTATACACTAACCCATATAATATCAACAAATTGAGCTGGTATTTAACATTTTTTAACCCTGTCCATCCTTTAATGTATTTTCTTGCACGATAATAATCGGGTTGTAACACCATCTTTGAGAATTCGAAGTCAATTACCATGTCCTTCAGGATGCGGAAAGTGAAATGTAATCGAATTAAGTTATTGAATCCTGAAAAACAAAAGTAAAGCAAGTCGACAAACCGGTATTTGGAAAGTATTACCCGTTACTTTGCCGGGATCAGGTTGATATTCCAAACCATCGGCAAAAGATAATAAACGGCAAGCGTGATAATGATGATTGAAACCAGGTTCATGATAAATCCTTTTTTTGCCATTTCCTGAATTTTAATATATCCCGAATTAAATATAATCGCGTTAGGGGGCGTGGATACCGGAAGCATATAAGCGCAGCTTGAAGATATTGCGGCAGCAATCATCAGTCCGTAAGGATGAAAACCAAGGGCTGCAGCCAGCGAAGCTACGATGGGTAACATGATGGACGCAGTGGCAACATTGGAGGTGATCTCGGTCATGAAATTTACCGTCATGGTAATTATAAATAATATTATAATGAAGGGAGCTCCCCGGTACTGAATCAAACCGTTGCCGACCCATGCGGAAAGATCGGTATTGCTGAAACCGTTGGCAATCGCCAGCCCGCCGCCGAAAAGCAGAAGGATTCCCCAGGGAAGTTTCAAGGCAGTTTTCCAGTCAAGGATATGATCATTTTTCCCACCGGGGATCAGGAATAAAGTTAAAGCCCCGAAAATGGCAATAATGGTATCATCGATTCCCGGCAGGAATTTCGATAATAAGAAGGATCGGGTGATCCATAAAAATGCCGTCAGGATGAAAATTGCAAGAATCTTTTTTTCCTCCGGTTTCATTTTACCGAGTTTATTCAATTCATTCTGAATGGTCCCCGAAACCTGTGAAAAGGATCGGATAGAGGGCCGGAAAATAATCCTTGTCAGGTATAACCATAAGATGAATAATAATACAATGGCAACAGGTAAACCGATTGCCATCCATTGGGCAAATGATATGGTTATTTTATAGTCATTCTTAACCACTGCCGAAAATATTACATTGGTAGGAGATCCGATCAAGGTAGCCATCCCTCCTATCGAAGCTCCATAGGCCGTTCCCAGCATGATGGATATTCCGAAATTTCTTTCTTCTTTATCCCCCAGTTCCGGTTTTTCACGCCGAAAGAATTCTCCGAATTGCCTGGCAACAGCCATCGCAATAGGGTACATCATCATAGTGGTTGCGGTATTGGAGATCCACATGGATAATAACGCCGCCGATAAAATAAACCCCAGGATTATATTCCGGGTATTGGTCCCCACAAGGTTGATAATATTAAGGGCAATCCGTTTGTGGAGGTCCCATTTTTCCATGGACAGGGCGATCATAAATCCGCCCATAAACAAAAACACCATGCTATTTCCGTAGGAGGCAGTAGTTTCAGAAACTTTCAGAGCCCCGGTCAATGGAAAAATTATAATGGGTAACAGTGAAGTTGCCGGTATCGGAATTGCTTCCGTGATCCACCATATCCCTACCCAGACGGTTCCGGCCAGCACCGCTTTCCCCGGGGGAGATAAGGTGGCCGGATGGAAAAATAATAATATAGCTGTGAATAACACCGGGCCTGCTATAAGTCCTGACGTTCTCCTTATATTTATACCGGATTGACTCATGAATTTATATTAACAAGCAATTAAAAAATTTCCTGATTTGCAAATTATGAGGTATTTTAAATTATGAAAAGGTCCACGGTAAATAAGGCGGTAAGGGAAGCAAAAATTTTTCTTGAAAAACACCACTGGGCACTCCCACCCGATCCCCGCTGGGATGTTACCGATTTCGGATTAAATAATTTCAATGAAAACGGGCTTGTTTTAATAAACCTTGCTGAAGAAAAGGAATATTGTGAAAAACTTATGTATGCAAAAAAAGGAATGAAGACGCCTTTTCATAGTCACAAGGAAAAAAAGGAAGATATAATAGTCAGGAATGGTATCATGGCAATAAGACTCTGGAAAGGAAGCCCGTTGGAAACCCCTGAAGGATCTTCGTTTCATATCCGGATCAACGGCAAAGATAAAGAGGTTCACTCAGGTGAGACCCGCACGCTGAAATCCGGTGAAAGAATTACGCTCGTTCCTGGAATTTATCATGAGTTCTGGCCGGTCAGCGACGAATGCATTATGGGTGAGGTTTCAACAGCCAATGATGACCGGAATGATAATTTCTTTTTAAATCCCGATATCGGCAGGTTTGCGGCGATCGAGGAGGATGAACCTCCGGAAGTAAAACTGGTAAGCGACTGACCGAATGAAAAAAGGAGGCATCATCGCCGGAGGTAATTTCATCCGTGACAATACCCGTATCATCGACGAGTATCCCGGAGAGGAAATGCTATCCAATATTGTTGCCACAGCCTCCGGGAATGGCGGGGCCGCCTATAATGTGTTAAAAGACCTGGCCCTGCTGGGTGCTGCTTTTCCACTTTATGGAATCGGACTTATTGGAAATGATGAATATGGGAAATCCATTCTTTCTGATTGTAAAGATCACGGCATTGAAACAGCAGGTATTAAAACCACAGGGAAAGCCGGCACTTCCTTTACCGATGTAATGGTATCCGCTCGGTCGGGGAAAAGAACATTTTTTCACTACCGTGGTGCCAATGCCTTACTCGATAAAGATCATTTTGATTTTCAACCTTTTAATGCCGAAATTTTTCATTTCGGGTATCCCCTGCTGCTTGATTCCCTGGATCAACTGGATAATAAGGGCCGAACCAGGGCTTCAATCGTTCTCGAGAAAGCCGGTAAATCCGGCCTTACCGTTTCTCTCGATCTCGTAAGCGTCAATAATTCCAGGTATAGGGATTTCATTTATCCCTGCCTTCCCTTTACAGATTATATTTTTATGAATGAAATGGAGACGGAAAAGTTAACCGGAATCAAGATCATTGAAAACGATCATGTTGCGGTCGATAAAGCAATTAAAGCTGCTGATCTACTTATCGGGAATGGAGCTAAAACGGTGATTTGTCACTTTCCCGAAGGAGCCGTGGCACATTCGGCTAACATGACCAGTAAACAAGGAAGCGCCCTGGTTCCACAGGAAGAGATAACCGGTTCAACCGGCGCGGGAGACGCTTTGGCAGCAGGCTTTCTCCTTGGAATCCGGAATAATAAACCCATTGGGGACTGCCTTCATTTGGGAATCTGTGCCGCCACAGCATCCTTGCATCACGCGAGCTGTTCCGGGGGAATTCTTCCTATACAAGAGTGCATTGATCTCGGCAGGAAATATGGTTTCAGGGAAATCAATTAAAGACATTCCTGGATTTTCAAGGGGTAATTAATTTATATTCGCAGGATGAAAAAAAATATCCCGGGCGCTGAATTAGGTTATAAAAAACAACAGCATCATGTTAAGGATATCCTGAAATCCAGGGACATCAGCGAATGGCATAATAAAGGAACGATCAGCTATCAATTACGAGTCCTGACAATGGATATACTCAGCCCTTTTTATTCCCATAGGAATTCATGGCTTACAATCGGTGATTTTGCCGGTGTTGAGGCTAATTATCTTCAGGACCAGAACCAGGAAGTAACGGCTTCGGACATCTCGGAACTGGCCCTGAAGGAAGCTTATGATCGGGGATTAATTAAAAGTTACAGCCTTCAAAATGTTGAAAATATTACCTATGATACGGGATCCTTTGATTATGTCATATGCAGGGAAGCCTTTCATCATTTCCCAAGAGCGTACCTGGGTTTATATGAAATGATAAGGGTTGCAAAAAAAGCCGCCATCGTGATAGAACCCATTGACATCCTTTCAAAAATCCCATGGATACTTTTACTTAAAAATATCTGCGATAAAATAAGCCCTTCGCTGATCAACAGGTTTTGGAAAAACAGGTTTTCTTTCGAAACGGCCGGAAATTATGTGTTTAAATTATCGGCACGGGAAGTAGAAAAAATGGCCATGGGAATCGGATTACCATGCCTGGCCCTCCGTGAAATGAATATACTCCGGCTGGAAGGAGATTACCCTGAATTGAACAAAATACCTCCGAAGGCCGCCATACAACGGAAATTTTTGGGTAGAATCCGGAGGATGAATTTCATTTCCCGACTTGGATTGATACCTTACAATACTTTGTGTTGTATAATTTTTAATGAAATGCCGACACAGGATATTAAATCCGGACTGGTCAAAATGGGGTTTAGTGTTCTTGATCTTCCGACCAACCCTTATCTAAACGGATTTTCAGGGGAAGTAGACTAGAAGAATTTAATTCTTAATTTTAAATCCAACATTCCAAACCCGGATTTCTCCCTGTTTATAGATCGAATCTCCTGAAATTGAAGTGTTGAAAACTGAATATTGAAAATTGGAAATTTCAATCGCAGGAAATAGGATATTTATATTTTACCACTTCTTTACAATTTTTAGTCCCTGTATTATTATATTGGCGCTAAATTAATCCTGATTTTTCCATGACCTTAAAAGATACGATTAAGGCTTTCGCCCGCCACCTTGTTCCTATTGGCGTTTTCACCGCATTGATGTTAATATACTTCGATCCGGTTTTTGAAGGGCAATCCCTTTCACAAACGGATGTAATACAATTCACGGGCACCAATCATGAAATTATGCAATATAAGGAAAAGGGAGAAAGGACCCTCTGGACTAATTCTTCCTTTGGAGGCATGCCGGTATTTTCAAGTTCGCCGAGTAATTTATTTTACTATATCCATCGATTCATAAATTTCATATTTCCGACATCGGTATTACTTACTGTTCTGGGATTCATCGGTTTTTACATACTGATGCAATGCCTGGGGGTAAATATCTGGCTTTCCTTTGCCGGGGCCGCCGGATTTGTTTTATCAACGTTTAATTTTCTCAGCATTGAAGCAGGTCATATTAACAAAGTGTACGATATGATGCTGATGGCTCCGGTGATTGCAGGGGTAATTATGATCTATGAAGGCAAGATATGGAAAGGACTTCTAATTCTCCTGATATTTTTAGGTATGCAGATCTTTTATGCCCATATCCAGATCAACTACTACCTGTTTCTTATGATCCTGGGACTTTTTATTCTGTACCTGGTCAAAACCATTAAAGGCAAATCCTACAAAACATTTATATACAGATCACTCATACTTTTCGTCGCGGCGATTATGGTATTGGGCGCCAATATCGTTCATATATGGTCTACACTTGAATTGGCACCCTCTACAACCCGGGGAGGGTCCGAGCTTACGGCAAAGGGCAGATCGCATACCGGACTGGATTATGATTATGCCTATGATTGGAGCAATGATATTTCGGAAACCTTTACACTGCTGGTTCCTTATTTTAAAGGAGGAGCTTCGACTGAAGATCTGGGAACAGGGTCCAATACCTACCAGGCGCTTGTGAACAACGGCATCCCGCGGCAAAGGGCCGAACAGATTTCAAGCCAGTTACCACTGTACTGGGGAGACCAGCCTTTCACGGGGGGACCGATTTATTTCGGCGCCATCTTTTGTTTTCTTTTCGTGTTGGGAATGTTTGTCATTAAATCCCCTTTAAAATGGTGGGCACTTGCCCTGGTGATATTTTCAATCATGTTATCATGGGGTAAGAATTTCCCCCTCCTTACCAATTTATTTTATTATCACTTTCCATTGTATAATAAATTCCGCTCAGTAACCATGATTTTAAGTATTGCCCAGCTGATTTTTCCCCTAATAGGGGTTATGGCAATACAGGAAATTATATTTAAAAAGAATGAATTAAAATTACCGCTCAAGAACGACCTGTTAAAAACGGCCGGAATTATGCTCGGCATAACGCTCCTGTTTTTTCTCTTAGGAAGCAGTTTATTTAGTTTTGCTGGTCCGCAGGATAAACAATTGCCGCAATGGCTGATTTCTTCTTTGAGGGAAGACAGGATTTCAAAATTTAGGTCCGATTCCTTTCGATCTTTTATCTTCATCCTTTTGTCGGCAGGAGTGGTATGGTTTTTCATCACCGACAAGATCAAGGCCGGAAGAATGATCTTATTACTGTCAATCTTTATTCTGATAGACTTATGGACGGTGAACAAACGATATCTCAATAACGATGATTTCCATAACCAGGACCGGTTGAAGAAACAGGTTTTCGCCGAAACCAATATGGATAAACAGATCCTGAGGGACACTACAAAATATTACCGGGTTTTAAATCTTGCCACCAATACCTTTAATGACGGAGTAACATCCTATTATCATTATTCTGTGGGTGGGTATAGTGCTATCAAGCTGGAAAGATACCAGGAATTAATAGAGAATCAGATTGCAAAAAATAATATCCGTGTCCTGGATATGCTGAATACCCGGTATATCATTCTGCCCGAAAAAAATGGCGATAAACTCCAGTTCAACGGAGGGGCCCTTGGCAATTGCTGGTTTGTAAAAAATGATAAAGTTGTTCAGAACGCCGATGAGGAAAATGAAGCCTTAAGCGATTTTAATCCGGCCGAAACGGCACTGGTTGATAAACGCTTTGAAGATATGCTTAAGCCGATCCAATACGATTCTACTGCCTCGATCACACTGACTTCCTACAATCCAATGAAAATGGAATATGAGTCAAACAGTTCCGGGGAGGAACTGGCGGTTTTCTCCGACATCTATTATCAGCCGGGGTGGAATTCCTATATCGACGGAAAGAAAACCCCGCATTTCAGGACCGATTATATTCTTCGCGGGATGATGATTCCCTCCGGGAAACATAAAATCGTTTTTGAATTCAGGCCGAAATCATATTTTGTCGGTGAAAAAATAGGGACCGTGGCTTCGTCCTTTGTATTTCTTTTCCTGCTTCTGGATATATTTATGGTGGGCTTTAAAGAAAAAGAATAAATCTTCCGAGCCGGGTAACCTGGAAAATAAATCGAACTATAATGACCAGGTGATTCAAAAGGGTTTTTATTAAACCATAATTCTTTACCATAATTAAAAATCTTTCCCTCAGGGATGGTAAAATTGTTTTACTTGACCGGCCTCCTTCCAGGTACCGGCAAAGGTAACGGCGAGTATTGATAATCGAATTGGAATTTTTCATGCAATTGATCTGCCAGTCGATATCTGCCGAATGCGGGTATTTTAAATCATATAACGGAGCCAATTCTCTTTTCACAATAAAGGCCTGATGACTGACCCGCTGTCCTAATTGAAAACTTCTCCATGATAATTTTTCCGGCGGACTTAATCTCCGGCTACCCAGCTCCTCCTCCCGGATATTGACGATCATGGTGTTACCGTAATATATATCTCCACTTTCGTTTTCAGTGAACACCTGCTCCAGGGTAGTGGAATCGAATATTTCATCCCCTGAATTGATAAACCATACATAATCGCCGGTGGCTATCTTCAGCCCTTTGTTCATGGCATCGTAAATACCATTGTCTTTATCGGAAATCCATCGGGCAATCCGATCTTCATTTTTCTCGATCACTGCCAGGCTTCCATCATCAGAACCTCCGTCCACGACGATAAATTCCAGGTCGTCGTACTTTTGATTAAATATATTCTTGATGGTTTTTTCAAGCAGAAAACATTGATTATAATTAACGGTGATGACAGTAACCTTGGGGAATAAATTTTTTTTGAAAACATACTCCATTAATTTGGTCTCTTCAAGTTTATGCTGAATAAAGTTCCGGTCCATCTTATTCCATCCATGAATACCCAACGGAAATTTGCTTTTTAGCATAGAGAATGCTTTTAACGGCTTTCTTTCTATGCTGAATTCTACCGCTTCATCGACATCAGGAATTTTTAACCTTTTACCGTTTATCCTACCGAAAAAGGACCAGAAATAATCTTCATTGGTTTTCCAATTACGTATTATCTTTTGATTTTCTTCAGCCGCCTTAATAAAAGTATCAACTTTTCTCAATGAAAGTCCCCCGTTGCCAACCGGCTTATTTATCGCACCGCTAAAAAGTAATTGTAATGCCTTGCCCGGGGACATTTTTACAAGGATATTAAAAAATATGTCAATTTTGTAATCGAGCCAGGGTGCTCCGATATAATCATAGGATTTAGCCACCCAGTTTTCAATATCATTTTTAAATAGAATTACGTCGAGCTGGCAAATTAGAATATATTTATAGTTTTCGAACCGGGCATAAAATTCACGGGACATCAATAATTGGTTATAACCTTCCAGGCCGGAAAAAAAATGGCTGTCAAATTCTTCCTCTGAAAAATCCCGAAACCATTCCGAATATTTTTCAGTCTTTAATCCCCTGGGTTTTACAAGAATAACAGGGTAATCCTTCAATTGATTACAACAAATCCTGAAGGATAGGATTTCAGTCCCGGAAGGTTGGTATTTATAAGCTGGAATAATGACAGCAACGTCCTTCATATGGGTTAGCAAATATTTTATTTCACCGCCGTAATCACTACTTCCCCTCCCCGTTTGCGGTTAAAGATAAGGATAACGAGAATATATAACTGGTATAATTTCCCGAGTATTAACCTTCCATAGGATTTATATTCGGCGCCGGCTTGAAATTTCCCCTTTTTCCTGATCACCCGGCTGGCATAATACACCCAATATTCATTTCGCGCGGTAGTTTTTACGTTAACTGTTCCGAATCCCTGTCTTAATGCGAGCTTTTTCAGGTTATCTGAATTAAAGAGATTAAGATGGCCCGGAGGCTGCAAGGCGAACCATGAAGTTTTGAAATAATGAAAGGAATGGCTATCTGTATTGGGCGTTACGATAATCAGGCGGCCGCCGTTTCTTAATAATTCATATGACCGGCGAATCAATAACTCGGGATCATAGTGGTGTTCAATCACATGATTGATGGTTATCACATCATAGGAATTCTTTTCCAGGTCGGATTCGGTCACTTCGCCTTGCCATACTTTCAACTTTCTTTCTTCACATAAGGCTATCGATTTCGGATCGATTTCAATACCTTCTACGTCCCAGCCTAAAGTCTGCATTTTAAAAATAAAATCGCCGTTACCGCATCCGACATCCAGTAATTTATTTTTTACCTCGTTTTTAAGGTATAGAATATCATAATCAATTTCGACTTTCTCCGTCGGAAACAGGAACATGAAAATCCCGGTCAAAGAATTTAAAATTCCATTTTTGCCATAACCATATTTAAGTTTATAATAAGCCTTTGCCACCGGTTGCAACATTTTTTTTATCAGGTTTTCCTTATCGGCATGGGTATAATACTCATCGTAAATCTTCCAGATTTCATCTTTTAAAGGAGCCGGTGTCAGCCAAATGTGATTGCACTCCCGGTTGGTACACCTGAAAAACTGCCATTCACCCGGGTTATTATATAATGGATCCCTGAGCGTTGCATAGAGAACCTCACCTTGCGCATGACATACCATGCATTCATTGATTATGTGGGTTTTAATTTGTTTACCTTCATCCATATATCCTGCAGAAAGAAATTGCCTTTTTATTGAAAAATGGAAACATTAAAAGGAAATTTTTTCAAAACAAATGTAAATTTAGTATTACACCAACTTTAAAGATAGAAATTGAATACGCCTATCATTTATTCCGGATTCATAGATAATAATATGTACTTTTATCAAATTTGCCACCGTGATTCTACAGAATATTCATGATCCGTTAATCCGATGACCGGTAATCAGTTCAAATATGCACCCATTGCGCTTTTCGTTTATGATCGGCCCTGGCACACGCAAAAAACCCTTGAGGCCCTGGCCGAAAACGAGTTGATCGGGCAATCCGAATTATACATATTTGCAGACGGCCCCAAAGAAACGGCAACCCGCGAAGAGCTGAGGAATATCAGTGAAGTCAATAGCGTGATCAGCCGGATGAAAATGCCGTGTAAAACCCACGTTATATCATCCGGTAAAAACCTGGGATTGTCAAAAAGCATACTCGGGGGGATCAATTATGTCTTCAAAAATTATGAAAGAATTATCGTAGTTGAAGATGATATAGTCACCCAAAAAGGTTTTCTCAAGTTCCTGAATGAAGCGCTGGAAATTTATGAGAATGAAAATGATGTTATGCATGTAGGTGCTTACATGCATAAATTAAAGGGCAACTTGCCTGAAACGGCGATGACGCGCCTTATGACATGCTGGGGTTGGGCAACATGGAAGGACTCCTGGAAAAAATTTAATCCCGATCCGTTTGACCTTCTTAAAAAACTGGAACATAAAGATATCCGGAAATTTGATTACAATTCGAGTTACAATAATTACCGGATGTTGAAAAAAAATGCCGCTGGGAAAAATGATTCATGGGCGATCCGATGGTACACGTCAATATTCCTTGAAAACGGTTTATGTTATAATACTACAAAATCCCTCACTACCAATATCGGTCACGATGCTTCCGGGACCCACTCCTTTAAATCAAAATCATATCAGTTCGACCTGGTGGATTATGTAAAAGCGGAATGGATTCCCGTTGAGGAAAATGTCCTGGTCAGGCATGCACTCATATCCTTTTATTGGAAATTGAAGCTTCGCGAAACGCCTAATTATATACGGCATTTGATTTCGGGTAAACTTTAAAGGTTCATTTATTTAATGGTTTGTTTAATTTGCCGGCCAATTGATTATTTATGTTAAATTATTTTCTGAAATTAAATGAAGTGAGTATTTTTAAAATATCATTTTTTTCGGCTTGATTATTCGTTTTTCATTAATAATAAATATGCGGTTATGAAAACATTTGCAGCTACTTTGTTGGTTGTCTTATTTACTTTTTATGCATGCAAAAAAGATAACAATTCTCCTAATAATCAGAACAATAACGACAGTACATCTGAAGAAAATAATAACGGAAATCAGATTACCACATTAAACGATGGCTTGATTGCTTATTATCCATTCAACGGAAACGCCAATAATAGCATCAATGCAAATTTTAATGGGATTATATACGGAGCATCCCTTGCAGTAGACAGGTTTAATCATGCCGACAGTGCGTTTCAATTTAACGGGCAAAACAGTTATATTGAAATTCCTAATTCTGTTGGATTTACCGGCTCAAATTACACTTATTCATTGTGGTTAAAAATTAATCAAATGCCGGGACCGGGACAATGTCAGTTTGTAATGGAAGTAGGACCACCTGATTTAAATATAAGAGGACACTCCTTGGGTATTAATAATCAGTACCCGTCAACAAATCCAACCACCGGCTGGAGTGTAAATAGTTTTAATTCTGATGGTTCGAGAATAAATTTTCAAACGGGTACTCTGCCGGATTTAGAAATTTGGTACAATATAACAGTTGTTAGAAATGACACCGCAGTTATCATTTATAAAAACGGTGAAAGATTAACCTACAATTTATCAAACGGAATTCCATCAGAATATGATAATCCGGAAAATTTTTACGTTGGAGCAAGAATGTCTCTGGCATCAGGATTCTTTTTTAATGGAGAGATAGATGATATTAGAATTTATAATCGCGCTTTAACGGAAGATGAAATCAAAGCTCTTACTAACCTAAAAAATTAAATATCCCTTGGGGTAAACCCGATGGGAGTCAATATAGAAAAT
>CAYNCU010000060.1:0-2794 GCA_964395765.1 uncultured Roseivirgaceae bacterium
TGTAACCGGATCAGCGATATCGGCGATTACACTTACGGTTGGTTCCGCAAAAAAAGGATCAATCACAGTGGTCGTCGGATCCGGAAATGCAAGCATATCGGATTCATGAATACCCTGCCATCCTCTTATGGATGAGCCGTCAAAACCGACGCCATCCTCAAAAGTTCCTTCATCCCATGTGTCAATTGGAAATGAACAATGTTGCCACGTACCGAGAAGATCCACAAACTTCAAATCGACCATCTCAGCTTTGTGCTTTTTTGCAAATTCGAAAAACTCCTTTGCACTGGTGATTTTTTCTGCCATATTATTTAAAATTTTATGTTTAAGGTGTTAACTGGGGTAATTTTTATACCTTTTGTTATCATTTTTTTGCAATTTTTATCTTATCAGGTTAAAAAAGTAGCATTTTGAGGGCCAAAGTACTCTCATAAAAGCCAATTTTCCAAAAGATTTTAATTAATCAGAAAATAATTACAATTATTGAAATTAATTGGATTAAATCTTTAAATATTGTAGAATAATAGGCAGAAAATGATATTATTTTTTAAAATTGATACCTTCTGTTATCACTCTTTTTCAATCAAATCTCAATTTTTGTAAAAAATCATCTAAAAGTCATGCCTTTTCGGACTGATATGACCTAAAATTCGTCATTTGAGATCAAAATTGGACAGGATTTAAGATATTTTAATCGATTTTTTAAAAAATTAATTTTTAAAGATCATAAAATTCGACTTAATAAATCCCTGAAATACTCTTTCATTTTTCAATTTATTCTTCAGGATTTGAAATAGAAGCAGGAATGAATTTTTCTTCTGTTTTTATAGGCTTGCCTTTCCAGTAAGAAGCCAGTGAAGACCCCGTAATATTCATCAATGGGCCAAAGACAGCCGGAGCAAGGCCGATTGTTGCAACTTTACCCATTTCGAGCGCTATTCCGGAAGCAAGCCCGGAATTTTGCATACCCACTTCGAGGGCAATGGTACGACATGATTTTTCATCCATTTTTATCAGTTTACAAAACCAGTAACCGAGGAAATAGCCGAAAATATTTTGAATAAAACAGGCAGCAATTAAAAGAAGACCAATGCGTAATAGACTAGCCCGTCCGGCGGCGGTTATAATGGCTATAATGATGCCGATGCCGGCCATGGATATAAAAGAAAGGGCATTATCAATAATATGTTTTTTCCCACCTGCCATTCTTTTAAATAAAATGCCACCGGTTACAGGAAATATTATAAACCACAAAATATTGGTAATAAGGATATGGATCAATAACCGGGTATCCGCGGTCCCGGTTTTGAGTATGATCATACTGGTCAGTAAAACTATTCCGGTATAAGAGGATAATTCTGCGACCAGACTGCCAGCTGTTTTTTTTATATAACCGAATCGGTTGAATATTAAGCCTGCCACGACGGGCAGGATAACCATATTTATTATATCGAACATCATTTGCCAGAAATCCACAGGTACAAATTGGCCGGCGAGCAACTTCATGAGTGCCGGCGTTAAAAGCGGCGAAAGTAAGGTCGCAAAGGCGGTCAGGGTTACCGACAACGGTACATTGGCGCGGGCAATGAAATTCATCACATTGGAGGCTAATCCGCTGGGAGCTGAACCGACGAGAACAATACCGGCTGCGATTTCAGCCGGAAAACCGAAAAGCTTTGCAATGGCGATTCCTAAAAGAGGCATGATGGTGAATTGGCATATAACTCCTATGATTACCCCTCTGGGCATTTTAATTACATTCAGAAAATCCTTCAGGCTGAGTTGCGAACCCATTCCGAACATGATTACCTGGAGGAGAGGAATAATTAATAACTTTAATTGAAAGCTGCCAATCGATGTTAAATAACGAGGGTAGAAGAGGGCTATCGCTACTGCTGCGAATATAGCCGTTGTATAGGAAAGGCTTTTCAATGAGCGGAATCCCTGAAAGCCCGTGGCCAGAAAAAATAAAGAAAAAATCAAAACCGGCCCTGTGAAATTAAATTTCAGCATCCATGATATTAAAGAAAAAACAAGTCCTGTAATCCCGATATAAACCAGAATTTTAATAAGGTTATTTTTCATTCTTTTCAATTACCGGATTAAGGACCGGGATACGCGGTGCCCTGCACATAAATTTATTTTTCTGTAAATTAGATCCTGTCAGCATAATAAAATTTCAATTTTACAAAAATTTATATCATAATAGTTAAGATTGGGAAATTTAGAATACGACCGTGGAAAACGGATTTTTGTTATGGGGGACCTGCATGGAGCTTACAAAGCCCTGAGACAATGCCTGGAACGCTCGGGTTTCGATTACGGATGGGATCAGCTGTTTTTTTGAGGAGATGTGGCGGATGGCTGGTCCGGAGTTCCCGATTGTATTGAAGAATTCCTTAAAATAAAACACCTTATTGCTTTAAAAGGGAATCATGATATCTGGCTTGAAAATTACCTCGGGAAGGGGGAACAGCCTGAACATTGGTTAATGCAGGGAGGGATAATTTCCGTTCGATCCTATGATAAGAGGAAGAATTTAGCAGATAAACACTTCGGATTTTTGAAATCAACTTTGCCCTATTATCTGGATTCGGCAAAAAGACTTTTTGTTCATGCCGGTTTTAATCCCGACCGCCCGGTTGAAAAAACGGATGCACCTGATGAAGATTATTTCTGGTCCCGGGAGGTTTACAGGCGATCTTTTATGCAACCTGTATTGCCTGAATTTTATAATGAAATATACATAGGCCATACGCCTACCCGGGGAGTTTCGGATAAGCCGGTCAATAAT
>CAYNCU010000060.1:2804-19470 GCA_964395765.1 uncultured Roseivirgaceae bacterium
TTTCAATGTTTGGCTGATGGACCAGGGAGCCGCCTGGGATGGACGGTTAAGCATTATGAATGTGAACACGAAAGAATTTTTTCAGTCTGACCCGGTAACTGAATTGTACCCTGATGAACCAGGCCGTTCAGGACTGTTAAACCTGATGAAATAGTTCAAATTCTGAAAATTTCTTTATAACTTCAGTCTATTATTTTTTGATATCCTTCCTGTTCAATGAAAGAAGCCGCTTATTATAATAAAATCGGGGATAATAACATCCAGTGCATCCTGTGTCCGCATAAATGCTTTATTAAGAACGGGGATCGCGGCCAATGCCTGGTGCGGCTGAACAGAAACGGAGCATTATGGGCTGAAAATTACAGCCTGTTATCCGCCATCCGATTCGACCCCATTGAAAAAAAGCCGCTTTACCATTTTTATCCCGGTTACAGGATATTATCGGTAGGAAGTGTCGGTTGTAATTTTTCATGCGGTTTTTGTCAAAATTGCGATATTTCGCAGAGCCGGGTGGAAGAATACCCCGGGCTTATTCCCTTCCGGCCAAGAGCGCTTATCGAACTTGCATTGTCGGAAACACAAAATATAGGAATTGCCTACACCTACAATGAGCCGGTTATCTATTTTGAATATGTCATGGAAACTGCTGAATTGGCAAAAGCAGCCGGTTTGAAAAATGTTATGGTTACGAACGGTTTTATTGAACCGGATCCCCTGGATGAACTGCTTGGTTATATAGATGCTTTTAATATCGATCTTAAATCATTCCGCAAGGAATTTTATAAAAAACACACAGGGGGAAGATTGGTACCGGTGCTGAAAAATCTTGAGACTATCAGGAGTAAAGGGAAACATCTTGAAATTACCAACCTGGTTATTCCCGATCTGAACGATAATGAGGAAGAGTTTATCGAAATGATAGATTGGATTGGCGAGCACCTGGGAAATGATACGGTTCTTCATTTGTCGCGTTATCATCCTGCATATAATTATCAAATGCCGGCGACTTCCGAATCTACATTACTAAAGCTATATGCGATTGCCAGGAATCGATTAAAATTCGTTTATCTCGGCAATATTTATACCGTGAAAGGCAACCACACCTATTGCCCGGATTGCGGGAGTATATTAATTACCAGGACAGGATATAATATCAGCATCAACGGTATGAATAATACCCCTGTATGTAAATCCTGCCACTCAGACCTTAGTCGATACTTTATCTTTTAATGCCATGAAAATCCGTGAAACCGCTGTGGCGGGAACATTTTATCCTGCAACACCGGAAAAACTTAAAAATCTGATCTCCCAGCTGGAAACTGAAGAAAGACCTAAACTGAGTCAGCCATTGACTGAAATATTCGTCCTGGGAGGGGTAGTTCCGCATGCGGGATACAAGTTTTCCGGCAACGAGGCAATTCATTTCTTCAGCCTGTTGGGTAGAACCAAAAGTAAATTTGAAACCGTTGTCATTTTGCACCCTGATCACAGAGGACACGGACCGGCTTATGCTACTGACATTAATGATGCCTGGAAATCCCCGATGGGAAATTTTAACCTGGACCGCGAATTAATAAGCCGGGCCGGAATTCCCGAAAATGAATTGTCGCATCGCATGGAACATTCGGCTGAAGTAATGCTGCCTTTTTTGCATTATTACCTTCCCTATGAAATCAGAATTTTACCCATAAGTATTTCCCAACAAACTCCGGCCATTGCCAGGGAATTGGCACAAAAATTATTTCAAGCGATCAGCGAAACCGGCCGAAAGGTTCTTGTTATTGCTTCCTCGGATTTTTGTCATTTCATGAAACCGGAAACGGGATATGAACTGGATAGTGAATCGATTGAAGTTATTTTAAAATTGGATTCTGATTCGCTGTATAACAGGATTCTGGAAAAAAATATTACCATTTGCGGTTACGGACCCATTATGACTTTAATAGAATATTCCAAACTGGCATATCCGAATGTAAAAGTAAAAGTACTGGCCAGGGGTAATTCAGCTAAATGTACCCCGATGAATAAAGTGGTTGATTATGTTACTATCCTGTTTTACCTTGAAAATGATTGATATTTTTGTAAAATATTCAATGTAAAACACACATGATAATCTTTGTTTAATATGGCCGGGATACTTTTTCTCCTGATCAGGGTTTTTGCCAGTCCAGTCGTCAATGTCTTTCAGAAAAAACTTACCAACCGGGGATATAACCCCCTGTTCATAGCCTTGACTGTTTATGTTTTTTTTTCATTGCTGGCCCTGATTTATTTGTCAATTTCCGGGTTCGGCGGATACGGTACGGATTTCTGGCGATACATGATATTCCTTGCATTAACTGATGCAATTGGAAATATTTTCCTTATCAAGTCGATTAAAAGCATTGATCTTTCGGTTTTTGGCCCGATGAATGCCTATAAACCGGTAATTGCCCTTATCCTCGCCGTCTTTCTGGTTCATGAAATTCCTTCTATTGCCGGAATTACCGGTGTTGTTATAATAATTTCGGGCAGTTATTTCCTGAACCTGCAGGATCACGGTGTAAAAGGATCATTCTGGAAATTTCTGAATTCAGAAGGGATACAGTACCGGTTGTTGTCTGTTCTGTTTACCTCCATCGCTGCAGTAATAGCCAAAAAGGTTATCCTGATGTCGTCGCCCATGATCACTTTGTCTTATTGGTCTTTGATCGGAACACCCCTGGTATTGTTATTCTACTTATCCAGGAATAAAAAAAATTATCCGGTGGTAAAACCAATTGCTTTCAAACATTTTTCCGGGTTACTTTTCTCGTTCCTGGCTTTGCAGATTTTTTCATTATATACTTTTAAGTTTGTTTTTGTGGGCTATTCATTGGCATTGTTCCAGCTATCATCCGTCATCAGTGTTTTTTTCGGATCCCGCGTATTCAAGGAAAATAACATCGGCTACCGATATCTCGCTTCCCTGATCATGGTAATAGGGGCGGCAGTAATCATCGTTTTCGGCTGAGTGAAACGTTTTTTTAAGTATAATTACAACTTGATGTTGATTAAAATGCCCTGAAATGATACGATACCTGACAGCCATTTCCCTTTTAATCCCGGGAATCTTAATGGCGCAAAAACCTGCACATCATTCTTCTTCGGATATTTACCTGGAGATGCAAAAATTGAATGTACTCGGAAATGTTTTATATGTTGCGGCGCACCCCGACGATGAAAACACCCAAATGATTACTTATTTTTCAAAGGGAAAACTTGTCAATACAGCTTATTTTGCATGTACCAGGGGTGACGGTGGACAAAATTTACTCGGTCCGGAAATCGAATACCGACTGGGCGTAATTCGTACACTTGAATTACTGCAAGCCAGAAAAATTGACGGGGGCAGACAATTCTTCAGCAGGGCCATTGATTTCGGATATTCTAAAAACCCGACTGAAACATTTCAATTCTGGGACAAAGATAAAATTCTTTCCGACCTGGTTTGGGTGATACGCGAATTCCGGCCGGATGTAATCATCACCCGGTTCGATACCACAGCAGGTATCACCCACGGTCATCATACCGCTTCAGCTATTCTGGCCATGGAAGCATTCAAAAAGTCTGGTGATCCTGATTATGATTCAGGACAGTTGAAATATGTAAAACCCTGGAGTCCTTCCAAATTATTCTGGAATACGGCATGGTGGTATTTCAGGAATAATAATATAAAAATGGATACAACGGCTTTGATAAGGCTGGATGTTGGCGGGTATAATCCCCTGCTGGGTCAATCTTATTCCGAGATTGCTGCCGAAGCGAGAAGTATGCATAAAAGTCAGGGATTCGGGGTTACCGCTTCCAGAGGAGATGATATGGAATATCTGAAACAGTGGGCGGGAACACCTTCTGTCAATAATGTATTCGACGGAATTGATATAAGCTGGAACCGGGTGAAAGGCGGCCAGGTAATTCAAAACATGGTGAATGACCTGATTAAAAATTTTAAACCGGACGATCCTTCAAAATCAATACCCGGGTTATTGATAATCAGGAAATCTATTGAAAATCTTTCAGATCCTTTCTGGAAAGAGAAGAAATTAAAGGAGATAGACCAGTTGATTTACGATTGCAGCGGATTATATCTTGAAGCAGTGGCGGATAAACAGGTTCAGGTTGAAGGCGATAGTATCAAAATACGAGTAGAAACGATCAACCGCTCACCGGTTAATATCTCCCTGGATGGAATAATGATGGACCACACGGAAATAAATAAATCCCTTAAAATAAGCTTACCGTATAATCGGGATACTCTATTTTCGATAAAGGGTATAATTCCTGAGGACATGCCGGTTTCGGAGCCCTATTGGCTGGTTAATAAACATGGAACCGGGAATTATGTCATCCCTAATCAGCAGATGGCCGGTAAGCCCTGGAATGACCCACCACTGACCATGAAATATAAAATTACAGTTGAGGGAAAGTCGGTGGAATATTCTATTCCAGTAATTTATAAATATAATGACCCGATTCATGGCGAGGTCTATAAATCCCTGACGATCGCGCCTCCGGTTGTAACCGACGTGGAAAAAGATGTTGAGATTTTCAACGGTGGACTCAAAAAGATCAGCGTGAAAGTAATTTCAAACCGGGATAAATTTAAGGGAACGCTTTCCTTCGATGTTGACAAAAAATGGAATATCAGTCCGTCAGAATATGATATATCTTTGGATAAAGATTCTTCGCGGAATTTTACCTTTACCGTGACTCCACCGGCCGATGAATCGGAAGATGTCATGGATTTTAAAATAACTGCGGGTAATAAATCTTATGACCGTGGAATGGAATCCATCAATTACCCCCATATTCCGGAAGTTTATTTATATCCTTTGTCGGAAATCAAGTTGGTGAATCTGCATGTCAAGATCCGTGGAAAAATGATCGGGTATCTCCAGGGTGCAGGCGATGAAATCCCCGATGGGCTTGAACAACTCGGTTATTCAGTTACTGAATTGAAAGGAAATGATCTCGGGGGCGACCTGAGCCGATTCAATTCGATCGTGATTGGAGTAAGGGCATTTAATACGATAGATCAATTGTCAAAATATAATTCAAATCTTTTTAACTATGTCAGGAACGGTGGGACCCTGATCGTTCAATACAACAACAATTACCGAATGGTAACGACGGATGTCTCCCCATACCCGCTTTCCCTTTCCCGGGATCGAATTACCAATGAGGATTCACCGGTGCGGATCATTGCCCCGGATAACCCGATTATGACCGACCCTAATCTGATCACCGAAAAGGATTTTGAAGGCTGGGTCCAGGAACGCGGGTTGTATTTCCCCAATAAATGGGACAGTCATTTTACCGCTGTTATATCCAGCGAAGATCCGGGTGAAAAGCCTCTGACCGGGGGAATCCTGGTCGCTAAGTATGGATCCGGATACTATATTTATACTTCGCTTTCCTGGTTCAGGGAGATCCCGGATGGGGTACCGGGGGCTTACAGGATCTTTGCGAATATGCTATCCTTAGGGAATTGAGTCATTGGATTGAGTAAGTAATTTTATTGATTAAGTTGAGCAAGAATAAAGTTAATTATGTATAAAAAAATTTTTATTCTTTCGGAATTAAGTCTTTTGTTGTTATTGTATTCCTGTAACAGGAATAACGATAATCAACCGGCTGACACTTACCTGATCGATTACCAGACTAAAAGCTCTATAAGCGCTTCCGCCATTAAAGTTTTCCTGGTATCGTATGGCATGAGCGATCTGGACAGCCTGGCAAAATATGACGTTAAGATCTACAAAGTTACCTATCATACCAGCTACCTGGGAAAGGATATTACCGCCTCCGGGGTAATTGCCATTCCGGCACAGGTAACGGATAACCTGCCGGTACTGGGAGCATACCGGGGCACTATTTTTTCTCAGGATGAAGCTCCGTCAAACCAGGCATTCCTTTCCGGTTATGAAATATTTTCAACCCTCGGCTTTGTTACCATTATACCGGATATGATTGGCTTCGGATCTTCGGATCAGTATATCCATCCTTATTATAATTATGAACTTACTTCGGGTTGTGCTGTCGATATGATCAAGGCAGGGCAGGAGTTTATGAAAAAACTGAACATCACTTCGAATGGAAAACTTTTTCTTTATGGTTATTCCGAAGGGGGGTATATCACCACGGCAACTCACAAGGCGATTGAATCCAGTCCTATCCCCGGGCTTACCCTGACAGCCGTTGCTTCAGGTGCGGGAAGCTATAACCCTGCTGCCGTGATGCAGGATATAGTGAGCCGTGTAGCCTTTACCTCGCCTTCCTATCTGGCCTTTATTGTTTATTCCTATAAGGATGTTTACGGCTGGACTGAACCTTTAGCAACGTTTTTCAATCCACCTTATGCCGACCTTATACCGGGGTTACTTGACGGTACCCATAACCAATCTGAAATCAATTCCCAGTTAAACGATACCCTGGATGTATTATTTAAAGTTTCTTACCTGGATCAGATCCGAAACGGTACGGAAACACTGCTAACGCATGCGTTGACTGAAAACCGTGTTGATAACTGGGCGCCAAAAGTACCGACCAGGATCTATCATTCCTCTAACGACCAGTATATTCCCATATCGAATTCCGAGAATACGGTTAAAACCATGAAGAGCCTGGGCGGAAATGCCGAGTTTGTTCAGATCCCGGGCAACAGCCATGAAGATGCCGGGATACAGATGATCCGTTATGCCGTGCCCTGGCTGGATAGTTTGGCGGAATTTTAGGAAAATTTAATTCATGATCCTTTCCGCAATCCATTTCCCGACTTCCGATGTCTTTTTACTTTTTCCTTTATCACTGAGGTCTTCCGTAACATAACCATCCTCTATGGATGCCTGGACTGCTTTTTTGATGGCTTCGGATTCATTCGCAAGATGCAAGGAATTCTCCAGCAACATGGCTGCGGATAGGATCGTACCACAGGGGTTGGCGATATCTTTGCCGGCTGCCTGTGGATAGGAGCCGTGAATCGGTTCATAAACGGATGTATAGGTTCCGATCGATGCTGAAGGCGCCATACCCAGGGATCCGGTGATCACGCTGGCTTCATCGGTTAGGATATCCCCGAAAAGATTTTCCGTAACAATAACGTCGAAGCCGGTCGGCCACTGGATGATCCGCATGGAGGCAGCGTCAACGTAAAGAAACTCAAGAGTAATATCAGGATATTCCCCGGCCATTTGCTGAATGGTCGATCGCCAAAGCCTGGACGTCGCCAGGATGTTCGCCTTATCGACGGCCGTTACCTTTTTCTTCCTCTTACCGGCGTATTCGAAGGCTACCTTGGCTATTCTTCTGATCTCTTCAACGGTATAAATGCAGGTATCGAATGCTTTCTGACCGTCTTCAGTTCTGCCCCGCGGTTCACCGAAATAAATACCACCTGTCAGTTCCCTGATCGTTATAAAATCCGTTCCGTCCACAATAGATTTTTTCAAAGGCGATTTATCCAGGAGGGAAGGGAAAGTAAAGGTAGGGCGGATGTTGGCAAACAAACCCAGTTTTTTCCGCATGGCCAGCAAACCTTGTTCGGGACGAACTTTGGCATTGGGGTCATTATCATATTTCGGATCTCCGATGGCGCCGAACAACACTGCCTGGTTATTCATGCAAAGCTGATGTGTTTTGTCAGGGTAGGGGTTACCGCTTTTATCGATCGCGGCGGCGCCGATCAGCCCATAGGAATAATTAAATTCATGACCGAACTTTTTCCCGGTCGCATTAAGAACGTTTACTGCCTGTTCAATAATTTCGGGTCCGATGCCGTCTCCCGGCAGTACTGCAAGATTGAATTTCATTTAAAAATATTTATTTCGGGTAAAAGGTTAAAGAATATTCAGCATTTTAATCGTTGCCTTTATGGCGGCAACCGTCTGGTCGGAATCCAGCCCGCGGGTTTTAAATTCACGGCCGTTGTTCCAGGTAATAACCGTTTCAACCAAAGCATCGGTTCTACCGCCCGGGGGAATGGTAACTTCATAATCCAGTAATTCCGGGAATGGTTTCTTTAATTTTTTATAGATGGTTTTCAAAGCATTCATGAAAGCGTCATACTGGCCGTCACCTCCGGCATGTTCTTCGTAATCTTTACCATCGATCTCGATTTTTACATTGGTCACCGGTTTCAGACCGAGGCTATGGGAAGTAAAGTAATTTTTCAGTTTGATCTTCTGTTCAATGGATTCACTTTTCAGTACATCGGAGATGATATAAGGAAGATCATCTATCGTAACGGTTTCTTTCAGGTCGCCCAGTTCAATGATCCTTTCAGTAACCCTTTTAAGGGCATCCGCGTCAAGCGTGATACCCAATTCTTCAAGGTTGCGTTTTATATTGGCTTTTCCAGAAGTTTTTCCTAAAGCATAACTCCGGGTTCTGCCAAAACGTTCCGGCATCAGGTCATTGAAATACAGATTGTCCTTACTGTCACCGTCGGCATGAATTCCACTGCATTGGGTAAAGACAAATTCTCCGATCAACGGTTTATTGGTAGGAATACGGATACCCGAAAATGTTTCAACCATTTTACTGATCAGGTACAAGTTCGATTCCTTAACAGAGACATCCAGTTTAAAATGATCTTTTACTATGGCTACCACACTTGATAAAGGTACGTTTCCGGCCCTTTCTCCCAAGCCATTTACTGTTGTATGCACGCATCGAATTCCTGCTTTTAAAGCCGCATAAACATTGGCTGTAGCCAGGTCGTAATCATTATGAGCATGAAAATCAAAATTTACATCAGGATATCTCTTAAGCATGTCGGCATTAAATTCATAAGCCTCATCCGGCGAAAGAATTCCCAGTGTATCCGGCAACATGATCCGGTTAACCGCTTCATGTTGAAGGTGGTCAACCATAAAATATACATAATCCCGGGAATTTCGCATGCCATTGGACCAGTCTTCAAGATATATATTGGTCGTAATTCCACATTCCCCTGCATATTGTATTGATTTAAGTATATCCTCAATATGTTGTTCGGGTGTCTTCCGCAATTGCTGGGTTAGATGACGGAGCGAGCCCTTGCAAAGCAGGTTCAGAACTTTTCCCCCTGCGCTTTTTATCCAGTCGATGGAAATTTTTCCATCGACAAAACCCAACACTTCAATCCTTTCAAGGTAATTATGACTTTTAGCCCATTCCATGATCTTGGCGGCTCCTTTGAATTCGCCTTCGGATACCCTTGCGGAAGCTACTTCAATCCGGTCAAGATGAATTTCCTCCAGCAGTAACTTGGCGATGTTTAATTTCTCCTGGTGTGTATAAGAGACGCCGCTGGTTTGTTCACCATCTCTCAGGGTGGTGTCCATGATGAGAACTTTTTCGTTATTCATCTTATCAATTAAATTTATTTTTTGCTTTCAAACGCTTCGATTTCCTCTTTTAGACTCAGCAAATAATCAATATCATCGTATCCTTTTAACAGGCATTCTTTCTTATAGTTATTGATCTCGAAACTTTCTGAATCACCGGTTGCTTTTTCCGTGATCCTTTCCTTTTCAAGGTCTACAATAAATTCCGTTTTGGGATTTTCGTATATCGAATCAAATAACTTTTTCAGGAAAGGTCCTGATACCTGGACCGGCAATAATCCCGTATTCAAGGCATTGTTCTTAAATATATCGGCGAAGAAACTGGAAACGATCACCCTGAAACCGTAATCATACAGGGCCCATGCAGCGTGTTCGCGGCTGGATCCGCTTCCGAAATTATAACCTCCGACAAGGATCTTCCCGGAATAGGTCGCATTATTTAATACAAAGGATGGGATCGGGTCACCGTTTTTATCATATCGCCAATCGCGGAACAAATTATCGCCAAATCCTTTCCTTTCAACCGCTTTTAAAAAGCGAGCCGGAATGATCTGATCGGTATCGACATTTTCAATGGGTAATGGTACCGCAGTAGATGTAAGAGTATGGAATTTTTCTATTGACATTTCATTTACCAGTTTATAAAAATTCTCTAGGGTCTGAAATCCTTCCCGTAACGGCTGCAGCAGCGGCTGTCAGCGGGCTGGCCAGGATGGTCCTTGCACCGGGTCCCTGACGGCCTTCGAAATTCCGGTTGGAAGTGGAGACAGCATATTTCCCGGAAGGGACCTTGTCGTCATTCATGGCCAGGCAAGCCGAACATCCGGGTTGCCGGAGCCTGAAGCCCGCTTCTTCAAGAATAGCGACTAGGCCTTCTTTTTGCGCCTGCTGTTCCACCTGTCTTGAGCCGGGAACGATCCAGGCGGTAATGCTATCCGCTTTTTTCTTTCCCTTTATAAAGTTGGCCACCGTACGCAGGTCCTCGATGCGACCGTTCGTACAGCTACCGATGAAAACATAATCCACCTTTTTCCCCAGCATGCTGTCACCGGGTTTGAAATCCATGTACTGAATCGATTTTTCGAATGTAAGTCTCCCGCTTTCACCGATCTCGGAAACCTGCGGAATCGGTTTGTCGATATTCAGTCCCATTCCAGGGTTAGTCCCGAAGGTTACCATGGGGGATATGTCATTGGCATCGAATTCATATTCCTTTTCGAATTTTGCTCCTTCATCCGATTTCAAAACTTTCCATTCCGCCAATGTTTTTTCCCAATCCTCTCCTTTGGGGATATATTCCCTGCCTTTCAGATAATCGAAAGTTTCCTGGTCAGGGGCAATCATTCCCCCCCGTGCGCCGGATTCAATGCTCATATTACAGATGGTCATTCTGCCTTCCATGGAAAGCCCACGGATTGCCGATCCTGCATATTCGATAAAATGCCCGGTTCCGCCAGCCGTTCCGATTTTTGATATGATAAACAGAATGATGTCCTTGGCCGCTACTCCCTTGCTTAATGTTCCGTTGACGGATATTCTCATTTTCTTCGGCTTGGGCTGTAAAACACACTGGGTAGCCAATACCATTTCGATTTCGGTTGTTCCGATTCCGAAAGCCACACAACCGAAGGCACCGTGAGTCGAAGTGTGACTGTCGCCGCAAACAATAGTCATGCCCGGCTGCGTGATTCCCAATTCCGGCCCGATCACGTGAACGATACCGTTCCAGGGATGGTTCAGGCCGCATAACTGAATCCCATGCTTATTGCAATTTTGGGTAAGCTGTTCCACCTGTTTTCTTGAAAGCGGATCTTTAATAGGCTGATCCTGGTGGAGGGTTGGGATATTATGATCCGCCGTTGCAATTGTCTTATCCGGGCGAAGCACTTTTAATCCTCTTTTATCGAGTCCGAGAAATGAGACAGGACTTGTTACTTCATGAATAAAATGTTTATCGACATATAAAACCTGGGGGCCGCCCGGGATGGACCGCACCACATGTTTATCCCAGATTTTATCAAATAATGTACTTGGTTCCGAAGCCATACCTAATAATTTAAAATTGAATTCCTTGCCCCTTCGATTTTATTCAGAAGCATGATTTTAATTAACTCTTGCTCAATAAAATCCGCAAGACAGATGACTTTTATATTTTAAATCTTGCGGATTTATTTATTATCTTATTTTTTCCCGGGCCTGAGCTTTCTTACCTGGGCACCTGCCTTCCACATTTCCGATTCCCTTAAGTCCTTTAATTCCACTTCGAGTTTCTCCCTGTAATCCGGTTTACTGTTGGAATCTATCGATTTTTGCGCTTCGATTCCTTTGGCAACGCTGTCGTATAACTCTTCGAAAACCGGAGCAACGGCATCCCTGAATTTTTTCCACCAGTCCAAAGCACCCCGCTGCGCGGTGGTGGAACAGTTGGCATACATCCAATCCATTCCATTTTCCGCTACCAGGGGCATCAGGCTTTGTGTCAGTTCTTCCACTGTTTCATTGAAGGCCTCGGAAGGGGAGTGGCCGTTTTTACGGAGACAATCATATTGTGCGGCAAACAGTCCCTGGATAGCTCCCATGAGGGATCCTCTTTCACCGGTAAGGTCACTGTATACTTCCCTTTTGAAGGTAGTTTCGAAAAGGTAACCCGATCCAACGCCTATTCCCAGCGCAATCGCCCTGTCATCGGCCTTGCCCGTAGCATCCTGGTGAATGGCAAAGCTTGAGTTGATACCTTTACCTTCCTTGAATAACCTTCGTAGGCTAGTTCCCGACCCTTTAGGGGCTACCAGGATTACATCCACATCCTTCGGAGGAATAATTCCGGTCCGCTCACTATAGGTTATGCCGAAACCATGGGAAAAATAAAGTGCTTTCCCACTGGTCAGATGTTTTTTTACTGTTGGCCAGTTCTGGATCTGCGCAGCATCGGATAAAAGGTAAAATATTATCGTAGCCTTCTCGGCCGCTTCCTCAATGGAAAACAGGTTTTTGCCTTCCACCCATCCATCCGCCTTCGCTTTTTCATAGGATTTCGATGGTTTCCTTTGCCCGATGATCACGTTAAAACCGTTATCCTTCAGGTTCAATGCCTGTCCCGGCCCCTGCACCCCATAACCAATGACACCGATAACCTCGTTTTTTAATACTTCCTGAGCTTTTTTAAGTGGAAATTCATCGCGGGTAATTACATTTTCGTCAGCACCCCCAAAATTAATTTTTGCCATATTTGTCTTTGCCGTTTAAGTTAACAGATTGAATTGCAGTTGCATGTTCGAGGTCATCCAGATATTTCTGGGTCTGACGCACGGATTTGGTTATTGCCACGCGTCCTGACCTGATAAATTCCAGTACACCATATTCATTCAACAAGTTGAATAACTGGAGTGTTTCATTTTTATGACCGGTCTTCTCGATCACTATATAATCTTCTTCAATGACAAGCACGCGGGCATTATTGGCTCTTACGATATTTTCGATCTTGTTACCATGGAGAAATATTTTGGTCGGTACCTTATAAAGTGCCAATTCCTGGTAATAGATCTCGTCTTCTTCATAAAGAAATGCCCCGAGCACTTCGATGATCTTTCTAATCTGGTTTACAACCTTTTCAGCCTGGTCGCGGGTTGTATTGATCACCAGGGTATACCGGCTTACGCCATTCACCTCTGAAGAAGATACATTGATACTTTCAATATTGATCTTTCTCCGGGTAAAAATAATGGTAACCTTATTTAATAGACCGGGCCGGTCCTCACTTAATACGGAAATCGTATACCGTTTTTTAAGCGCATTATCTGTTTTTTCCTGATATATATCTGACATGATAATAGGTTTTACTCTAGACGAATGTTACTTACTGATTCTCCGGAAGGTACCATAGGAAATACGTTATCCTCCCTTTCAACTTCAACTTCAAGGAAAGTTGGTCCTTCAGCATCAAGGAGCCATTGAAGTCCCTGGTTGATATCTTCCTTTTCGATTACTCTTTTTGCATTGATACCGAAGCCCTCGGTTATCTTAACGAAATCCGGGTTTATCATTTCGGTAAAGGAATATCGTTTGTCAAAGAACAATTGTTGCCATTGACGCACCATACCCAGGAAGTGATTATTGAGTACAATTATTTTCACCGGGATCTTGCTTTGGGCAATTGTTCCCAGTTCCTGAATGGTCATCTGAAATCCCCCATCTCCGATGATGGCAATTACCGGATGTCCATTGGCCCCCAATGTGGCACCCATGGCGGCGGGCAATGCAAATCCCATAGTGCCAAGACCGCCGGAAGTAATGTGGTAATTGGGTACCCTGAATTGATAATACCGTGATGCCACCATCTGGTGTTGGCCAACGTCGGTTACGATGATCGCCTCCCCTTTGGTTTTTTCGGAAAGCAGTCTTACCACTTCTCCCATACGCAACCTTTCGCCGGGGGAGAAAACCTGGTTTTGTATAACTTTTTCGTACTCGACCTTATCATATTCTCTGAATTCCGCAATCCATTCATCATGTTTTGTTTCGTTGATCAGAGGAAGTAATTTTTCAATGGCAAGCCTGGCATCACAGTTGATCGCCACATTGGCTTTGACAATTTTGTTGATCTCGGCAGGATCAATTTCGATGTGTATGATCTTTGCCTGTCTGGCGT
Source organism: uncultured Roseivirgaceae bacterium (assembly GCA_964395765.1). Taxonomy (GTDB): domain Bacteria; phylum Bacteroidota; class Bacteroidia; order Cytophagales; family Cyclobacteriaceae; genus DATDPY01. The sequence goes on from CAYNCU010000060.1 coordinate 16,800, forward strand.
ATTTGGTCACATCTCCGGTAACCCGGTCATCAAACCGCATTCCTATGGCGATCAAAACATCACATTCATTGGTTTTAATATTTGGAGCATAATTGCCGTGCATGCCAAGGAATCCGACATAGTTTTTGTGGTCGGGAGGGAAAGAAGAAAGCCCAAGCAGGGTTTGTGCAACCGGTATACCTGCTTTTTCGGAAAGTTGAAGCAATTCTTTTTCTGCGCAGGAAATTAACACTCCATGGCCGGCAAGGATGAAAGGCTTTTTCGCACTATTGATTATTTCGGCCGCCTCCCTGATCTTTTTTTCATCAGGAGTAGGATAGGGGTGATAGCTCCGTATTTTATCACATGACGAATACCGGTATTCGAATTTTGCAGATTGAGCATCTTTTGTGATATCAAGAAGTACCGGTCCCGGTCGTCCCGAACGGGCGATATAAAATGCTTTGGCTATGGCTTCCGGTATTTCTTCGGCTTTGGAAACCTGGTAATTCCACTTGGTAACCGGCATGGAAATTCCAAGCACATCAGTTTCCTGGAAGGCATCCGACCCCAACAAATGGGATACCACCTGCCCGGTTATGCAAACAATCGGTGTTGAATCAATGTTGGCATCTGCAATCCCGGTGATAAGGTTAGTTGCACCCGGTCCACTGGTAGCAAAACACACACCCACTTTTCCTGACACTCGTGCATATCCTTGTGCCGCATGGGCAGCTCCCTGTTCATGCCTCACCAGGATATGATTGATCCTGTTACGGTAATTATACAATGCATCATAAATAGGCATAATGGCTCCTCCGGGATACCCGAATATGGTATCAACCTTCTCTTCCAGGAGCGCCAGGATCAGTGCTTCCGAACCGGTAACGGTACGAAGCTTATGATCGCTACGAATGGTTTGTGGTTTTACGATTGTTGACATAAGTTATAATTAATTAATCAGTTACACATCCTTCGGAAGCATCAGTGACAAGCTTTATATATTTCCCTAAAATTCCCTTTGTGAATTTGTAGGGAGGTTGTTTCCATGCCTTCCTTCTTTTTTCGATTTCCTCTGTGGAAAGATCAACATTGATGGTGTTCTTTACCGCATCGATAGTGATCCTGTCTCCGTCTTTGATCAGTGCCAGTGTTCCCCCTTCCTGGGCTTCGGGAGTGATATGGCCCACAAGAAAACCGTGGGATCCGCCTGAAAACCTTCCGTCGGTGATCAAGGCAACATCTTTTCCGAGCCCGGCGCCGGAAACAGCACTGGTTGGTTTTAACATTTCAGGCATTCCGGGGGCTCCTTTAGGACCTTCATAGCGAATGACGATCACGTCGCCCTTCTTTACGGTTTTGCCTATTCCTTCTATCGCTTCAAATTCATTATCAAAAACTTTTGCCGGTCCGGTAAATTTTTCACCTTCTTTACCTGTAATCTTGGCAACAGCTCCTTTTTCTGCCAAATTCCCAAACAGGATCTGAATATGACCTACTTTTTTAATAGGGTCTTTGATGGTTTTAATAATATCCTGCCCGGGTTTAAGGTCATCAGCACCGGTTAGATTTTCTGCCAGTGTTTTCCCGGTTACGGTCAGGCAATCGCCTTTTAAATAACCTTCCTTCAATAAATATTTCATCAAGCCGGGAGTGCCTCCGACATAGTGAAGATCTTCCATCAGGTATTTCCCGCTGGGTTTCAGGTCAGCCAGGTAGGGTGTTTTATTGGATATATCCTGGAAATCCTTCAAAGTGATTTTAATGTTTACCGATTTGGCCATTGCAATCAGGTGGAGAATTGCATTGGTTGAACCGCCCATGGCCATAACAACGGTTATTGCATTTTCAAAAGCCTCTTTTGTCATGATATCCCTCGGCCTTATATCTTTTTCAAGCAGGTTATGGACGGCCTTGCCGATCGCAAGGCATTCGTTATCTTTCTCACCGCTTATGGCAGGATTGGAGGAACTGTATGTCAGACTCATTCCCAGGGCTTCAATGGCTGAGGCCATGGTATTTGCCGTGTACATACCGCCGCAGGCGCCCGCACCGGGAATGGAATTTTGTATGATACCCTTAAAATCTTCATCCGAAATTTCATTTTTCAGCTTTCTGCCGTACGCTTCAAAGGCTGAAATGATGTTCAGATCTTCGCCTTTCCATTTTCCTTTTCTGACGGTTCCCCCGTATAACATCAACCCCGGACGATTCAACCGGCCAAGGGCCATAAGGGAACCCGGCATATTTTTATCACAACCCACTACGGCTACGATAGCATCATAATACTGGGCATTCATTACGGTTTCAATGGAATCGGCAATTATTTCCCGGGAGGGAAGTGAATAATTCATGCCCAGGGTGCCGTTAGCGATCCCATCACTGACACCGATAGTATGAAAAATGAGTCCTAAAAGATCATCTGAGTCTATTCCCTCCTTTACCTTTTCAGCCAAAGCGTTGAGGTGCATATTGCAGGGATTTCCCTGGAAACCTGTGCTCACGATACCTACCTGTGCTTTTTTGAGGTCTTTTTCCTTTAATCCGATGGCATATAACATTGCCTGAGACGCGGGTTGGGTCTCATTTTCGGTAATCTGACTGCTGAATTTATTAAATTTATTTTCCATTTTTTAAACATTAAAAAGGCCTTTCCCGCGTGAGAAAGGCCTTTTTGTTTGTTCATGATGTG
>CAYNCU010000061.1:0-19467 GCA_964395765.1 uncultured Roseivirgaceae bacterium
ACCCTAAAATTTATAAAATATTCGTTAATGACGCGGATATGAGGCATTCTTTTTTTATCAATTCACTGAAATTCACCTGCATTTCCATACTTAATTCCTTTTAAAGCACCATAAAATCCGATTTTAGACCGCTGTTGATCATATTAAGTAATAAACGGCAAAAAAATGACACAGACTTCCTCCCAGTACAAAAAGATGCCAGATGGCGTGATTATATGGCAATTTTTTCCAGACATAAAATAGGGTTCCCAGTGTATAACACAAGCCCCCGGCGACGAGAAAATACAGGCTGGAATGCGGCAATGCCTGAATCAGTTTTCCGGCGACAACAACGATTATCCAACCCATGGCAATGTAGGATAGTACTGATATCCAACGGGGCCCGATCGTAATAAAAACTTTATATAATATACCACACAGGGCAATTGTCCAGACAACGATAAAAAGACTCCATCCCCAGGGACCCCTTAAAGGAATTAAAAGAAAGGGAGTGTAAGTACCTGCAATTAAAAGATAGATGGCGGAATGATCCATTTTCCTTAAAATATATTTAGCATGTTCACCGGGAAGGCTATGATATAAGGTTGAAGACGTATATAACCCAACGAGCGATATGCCAAATATGACTATTCCCGTCACTTTCCAGTCATTCCCGGTACTGGTGGCCTTTGTAATTAAGAAAATAAAGGCTACCAGGCTTAACACTATTCCGATCCCGTGAGTAATCGCATTGGCAATCTGTTCCTTAGGGGGGTATTCTTCGGTTTTATGGGTCGATATTTCCAAGATATATGATCGGTTGCGGGACTCGATTACAATTCACCATCAAAGGAATTCAAATATTTATGAAATCAAAAGGGCAAATTTAATTTAGCCCCAAACAATTCATTTCGGCTAAATGTTAATAAATTAATATCTGTGTTTATATTTTTAATTTTTATAAATTCATTAAAATGGAGAAGCGAAAGTTAGGGAAAAACGGTCCGGAAGTTTCAATTATGGGCCTGGGTTGTATGGGGATGTCTGAATTTTACGGATCTGCGGATGAAAAAGAATCAATTGCTACCATTCATCGTTCTATTGAATTGGGGATATTTTTTCTGGACACTGCTGACATGTATGGTGTCGGTAAAAATGAAGAATTGGTGGGGAAAGCGATTAAAAATAAAAGGGACCAGGTATTCCTGGCTACGAAATTCGGTAATGTAAGAGGTCCCGCGGGAGAGTGGATGGGGGTAAGCGGCAAACCTGATTATGTCCGATCGGCCTGTGAGGCAAGTCTTAAAAGGTTAAACGTTGATGTGATCGATCTTTACTACCAGCACCGGGTAGATCCGCAAGTTCCGATAGAAGATACGGTCGGCGCAATGGCGGATCTCGTGAAGGAGGGCAAAGTCCGTTTTTTAGGGCTTTCGGAAGCATCTCCCCGGACCATCCGGCGTGCCAATAAAGTTCATCATATCACGGCGCTTCAAACAGAATATTCATTATGGACCCGTGATCCTGAACCTGAGATTATTCCTTTATGCCGGGAACTGGAGGTAGGTTTTGTCGCCTATAGTCCGTTGGGCAGGGGATTTCTTGCTTCAAGATTTAAATCCGAAAATGATTTTGATGAGGAAGATTACCGTAAGAATTCGCCAAGGTTCCAGGGAAACAACTTACAGAAAAATCAAAAGCTGGTTCATGCCCTTGAAGAATTGGCAGCGGAGAAACATTGCACTCCTGCGCAATTATCACTGGCGTGGGTTATCGCCCGGGACGATGAAATTGTACCCATCCCCGGTACCAAACGGATTAAGTACCTGGAGGAAAATGCAAAAGCGGTAGATATTAAACTTGACGAAGAGGATATGGTTCGTCTGAACAAAGCTTTCCCGCTGGGTGTCGCTTCCGGCATGCGTTATCCCGAAAGAGCCATGAAGGCTGTAAACAATTAGGCAAAACGAGTGATTTATCTTTTTTGACAGGGTGTACAGAATCCTCTGTATTTGAAGGTTCATTTTTTAAAAATTTATTTAATTGAATATGGATAAAAAAATATTTCACACACCGGAATATATTTCCGGTTTTGTACGTCAGTTTCAACCGATCAGGATTTTCCTTACCGCCTATGAGTTGGACATTTTTACAGCCCTGGGAAAGGCACCGAAAACAGCTTACCAGGTAGCCTCCCAAATAAAGACCGACCCAAGGGCGACAGACAGGCTGTTAAACGCGCTTTGCGTGATGGGTTATGTCGCCAAAAGAAAAAATAAATTTTTCATTACAAAAGAATCTTCAGCTTACCTGATAAGAGGTAAAGCAGGCTATATGGCAGGGTTAATGCACCAGGTAAATCTTTGGGATTCATGGACCACGCTTACCGACGCGGTCAGGCAGGGAAGTTCTGTTTTTCATCGGCCGGAAAAATCAGAAGACCGTGAAAACAAATGGCGGAATGCATTTATTGACGCTATGCATTACCGGGCGAAAGAAAAAGCAGACGGTATCATCTCGCTGATCTCCCTGAAAAATGTTCAAACTGTCCTTGATGTAGGCGGAGGTTCCGGTGTATTCCTGATGGCTTTTGTAAAAGCGGATAAAAACATTCACGGCACCGTCTTCGACCTTCCCGGAGTAATCCCCATCACAAAAAAATACGTAAGAAAGGAAAAACTGGCTTCGAAAATCGGGACGGTGGCAGGCGATTATAATAAGGATCCGTTACCTAAAGGATTTGACCTGGTTTTTCTTTCAGCCATCATTCACAGCAACTCTTATGAAAGGAATAATAAATTAATAAGAAAGTGTGCTGGCTCGCTGAACCATGGAGGCAGGGTGATCGTCAAGGACCAGGTAATGGATGAATCAAGGATAAAGCCGGAAAGGGGAACTATATTTTCATTAAATATGCTGGTAGGTACCCAGGCCGGAGATACTTATACTGACCATGAAATTAAGGAATGGTTTGACCATGCAGGTTTAAGATTTGAAAAAAGAATCAATATTCCCGGCGATGATAGCGTAATGATAGCCAGGAAAAAATAATACGAAAGTTGGTTTTCATTGCTCAAGTGATTAAATTGTTAGTTGTTCCTCATTGAAGTAATGCGTCGTTTTCTAATTTCTTGTTTTTTATGTATCAATTCCTTCGTTTTAATGAATTAAATCCAAAAGGAAATGAGCTTTAAAAAAAACATTAACCGGCGTGAATTTATCGGAACAGCGGCTATGGCTGCTGCCACGGTATCCATTGTTCCACGCCAGGTACTGGGAGGCCCGCGATATACACCGCCCAGTGATAAAATCACTCTTGCTTATATCGGGTGCGGTACGCAGGGCCTGAGGGAAATGATCAGGCTGGTGAATAATCCGGATGTTCAGATAGTAGCCGTTTGCGATCCGGAAAAAGACGGAAACCGGTATGTCGACTGGTCGAAAAACGGGTTAAGGAATAAAATCAGGGAAGTTATCGGAAAACCGACGTGGGGTGATGAAGTAAAGGGCATACGGGCCGGAAGGGAAGTGGGGAAAGAAATTGTCGAAACCGTTTATGCAAAAAACAATACCTCGGGAAACTATAACGGTTGTGAAGTCTATGAGGACTTCAGGGAATTGCTTGAAAAAGTGAAGGACCTTGATGCCGTGAAGATCATGACCCCCGATCATTTACATGCCACGATTTCCATTGCTGCTATGAAGAAGGGCAAACATGTGATCATGCACAAACCTATGGCCAACCGGGTATACGAGGCGAGGCTGGTTGCGGAAACGGCAAAAAAAACCGGCGTGATCACTCATCTTCTCGCCTGGAGAAATCCCGATACCACAATTGCTGAAATGATCGGGAAGGGGGCTATCGGTACATTAAGGGAGATCCATAACTGGACCGACCGGCCATTCTGGCCACAGTACAGGCGGATCCCTTCCAAAAAACCTCCTGTTCCTGAAGGATTTAATTGGGATCTCTGGCTCGGTCCGGTTCCTGACCGTCCCTATCATCCGCATTATACTCATGCTGTATTCCGCGGTTGGTATGAATTCGGTGCTGGAAGTATTGCCGATATGGGCAATTACAGCCTCTGGCCGATCTTTACATCCCTGGGCCTGGGAGTTCCCAACAGTATAGAAGCTTTGCCCAGCTCGTACTGTAAAATCAAAAAAAGAGTTAGTAAAATCATTAAAAACGATTTTTCGTTCCCCAATGCCTCAACCATCCGCTTCAGTCTTCCTTCCAACGGGAAACTTCCTGATCTTGATCTTTACTGGTACGATGGCGGCATGAGACCCATGACACCCAGGGAATTGAGAGAAGATAACCTGACCCTGCCGGCAACCGGCGTTATGTTCGTGGGGGACAAGGGGATCATATTAAATGACCAGATTATTCCCAGGAAAAAAATGCTCAGTTACCTGGGTGTATCCGAAATGCCCCAGGAGGACAGGCGTAGAGTGGGCAATGCCGATGACGTGTGGGTGAGTGCGATAAAGTCCGGAAAGCAATCGCCGGGCAGTTTTATGAATGCCATGAATGTAACGGAAACCATATGCCTGGGCGGCGCAGCTTTGCGTTACAGCCGTAAAAATTTCAATGAAGATTCTACCACCGGACCGCTTGACTGGAACGCTGCAAGTATGGAGTTTACCAATATGCCGGAAGCGAATAAATACCTTATGAGGGATTACAGGAACGGATGGGAGTTGTAATTTTTGAATTTTAGGACGTAATCCTCAACACTTAGCCTTCAAAATTTAATTTTTCAAGCTAAGAATTGTGTTGCCAGGATTAATACAACTACTTTTATGACCGAATTACAGGTGCGACCCATTATTATTTAAATTTTTTTGTAAGGAATCAAATTGTTAAAAATATGAAAATCAAATTATTTATTTTTCTTTCTGTTTTAATATCGTTTTCCGGATGTGGGAAAAAGACGGTCACTCTTTTTAACGGCACTGATCTTTCCGGATGGTATACCTACCTTGCAAAACCCGATTCGAGCGTGAATATGCCTGACATGCAAAGGGATTCTACGGGACATTATACTCAACCGGTCGGGCTGAATAAGGACCCTCTTCATGTTTTCAGTGTAGTCAATATTGACGGTGCCCCAGCGATACGGGCCTCGGGTCAGATCATGGGTATCCTGGTAACCGACAATGAATACCAGAATTATCACTTAAAACTCCAGTTTAAATGGGGAGATAAAAAATATCCGCCTCGTGAAAATGAACCCAGGGACGGAGGTGTCCTGTTTAATTCCATCGGGCCGGAAGGCGCTTGGTACGGGGTATGGATGGAATCGGTTGAATGCCAGATCAATGAAAAAGAGGTCGGAGATATGTATGCCGTGGATTCCGTATTTGTCGATATCCCCGCAGTGAAGGATTCTACCGGTGAATATCATTACCAGAAAGGAGCGGATATAGTTACTTTTTCACCTGACCTGCAGCATTGTGCCAAAGATACTGACTATGAAAAGCCGGTCGGCGAATGGAATACGATAGAAATATACACGGTGAACGGTCAGGCTGTTTATGTCGTTAACGGTAAGGTTAACAACAGGATCAGTGCAATCAGATATTTAAAAGACGGTAAACAAATTCCGTTGACAAAAGGGAAAATTCAGCTTCAGTCTGAAGGTTCAGAAATCTATTACCGGAATTTAACCATCACACCAATTTCAGAGATCCCGAAAGAATTATTATAAAAAACGACATTTAATATAAGTCATTTTCCGTAATCTTAGTGAATCGTGGTGCCTTTGCAGTAATAATTTATTAGTCGCCAAGTCACCATGTCGCTTAGTCACTACGTCACTAATTCAGTTAATGTCTTCGGACTGGTGAGTCCCGGAGTTACAAGTTCACAAAGTAATCACAAAAAAACAGATTGAGGTACAGTAAACAATTTTTCCCGGGGGTGAATAAAAAGATTGGATACGGCCTCATAATTTTATTGATGACGGCATCCTGTTCCCATTCGCGAATTAAATTCAGCGAATTCGTACTGGATACGAACGGACCGGACGGGTGCTGGACTAAAACCGCCGGGGATCTGAACGGTGACAGCATTCCTGATCTGGTAATCGGCGGTTATAATGGCGGAGGAATTTGGGTCTATTTTTCACCCGATCACGGGAAAAAGCTGATCACCGACTGGAGAGGAGCAAAAACGGATGCGGAAATTGCCGATATGAATAACGACGGAAAAAATGATATAGTTGCTTTATTTGACAGTGCCATTTGGTGGTTTGCCAATCCGGGCTGGGAACCTCACTTTGTTGATTCCCTGGTATGCCATGATCTGGAAGCTTCTGATCTTGACGGGGACGGTCTTGTCGACCTGGTAGCACGTGACCAGGGAGAATTTAATTCAAAGGGCGATACCCTGTTCATTTTAAAACATTACCCACAAGAATCCTGGTCAACCCGGAAGATCATGATACCTGACGGGGAAGGCCTTAAAGTAGCGGACCTTAATGCAGATAAAAAACCGGATATTATTGTGAACGGACTGTGGTTAGAAAACACCGGGGTGATCACCAATTGGGGGAAGCATATTTTTACCCGTTCCTGGACCTGGTCCAACACCTATATTGATGCCGGTGATATAAACGGTGACGGGAAGAAAGATATTATCTTGTCACCCTCGGAGCCGGCAGGAATGAATTACCATATCTCCTGGTTTGAACAGGGGCATGATCCTTATAATTCGTGGAAAGAACATATAATCGTGGATAGTATTGAGACTGTGATCCATTTTATCGGTCTTGCCGATTTCAACCTGGACGGTAGGACGGATGTCGCTTACGCCGAAATGAAACAGGGGAAATATCCTCATGAGGTCGTTATCCTGGCACAACGGAAAAAAGGATGGAGTAAAAATGTGATCAGTTCCGGCGGTTCCCATTCCATGCGGATCACGGATTGGGACGGCGATCACGACCCGGATTTGTATGGCGCCAACTGGCAGGAGGATACGGTGAAGGTTTGGGTGAATCACGAGATTAATTAATAAATCAGCATTACCTTCCATCTAGCGTTATTGCGAAGACGGAAGTCGGAGTACCCTTGCCACTGTCCCCTGACCACAGACCCCTGTGTCGCGCGCTGAAAAAGTAGCTGTCATTAATTTCTATCCTGTTTTATATTTTCTCCTGAATATGATTTTTGTTATTTTTAAGTGGCTTAATCAAAACACTTTTTGACATGAAAAAATTATACTTATTCTTAGCGGGATTATTATTGCTTTCATTGACGGTTTCGGCCCAGGAAGACTATAAACCCAGCCCTGATAATCTTAAGAACAGGGAATGGTTCCGGGATGCGAAATTCGGAATGTTTATTCACTGGGGCGTTTACAGTGTGCTGGGTGGCGGAGGGGATGAAGGGATTGCAGAATGGATCATGGAAAATAAAAGAATACCGGTCAAATCCTATGAAGTTCTGCCGCAGTTTTTCAATCCTGTAAAATTCGACCCCGTAAAATGGGTAGCCACTGCCAAGGCTGCCGGAATGAAATATATTACGATCACCAGCAAACACCATGACGGCTTTGCCATGTTCGATTCCAAGGTGAGCGATTATAATATTGTAAAAAAGACACCCTATGGGAAAGATGTTTTGAAAATGTTGAAGGAGGAATGCGATAAACAAGGGATTAAACTGTTTTTTTATCATTCCCAGCTTGACTGGCACAACCCTGACTATTATCCCCGTGGACGTACTGGTCATTATACCGGAAGACCGGACCACGGCGACTGGAATAAATACCTCGACTATATGAATGCCCAGCTTACCGAACTGCTTACCAATTATGGTTCCATCGGGGGTATCTGGTTTGACGGGATGTGGGATAAGCCCGACGCCGACTGGCAGCTCGGGAAAACCTATGCTTTAATCCATAAGTTACAACCCGGAGCGCTTATCGGAAGCAATCACCACATGGCGCCTTTCCCGGGTGAAGATTTTCAGATGTTCGAACGCGATCTTCCCGGCCAGAATACCATGGGTTTTAACCAGACATCCTCCATTTCTCAATTACCACTGGAAATGTGCGAAACCATGAATAATTCCTGGGGATATAATTTCAGGGACGATCATTTTAAGTCGTCAAAACAACTGATCCAGACCATGATCAGGGCGGCAGGATACGGGGCTAATTTCCTCCTGAATAACGGCCCAATGCCGAATGGCGAAATGCAGCCCCAGGTTATTGATACGCTTAAAAAGATCGGTCAATGGCTCGACAAATATGGCGATTCCTATTACGGTACCCGCAAAGGCCCTGTAGCTCCCCACGAGTGGGGCGCCACCACCCGGAAAGGTAAAACCGTTTACGTTCATGTACTGGACCTGAGAGATGAAGTGCTTTTCCTGCCGGCATTGACCGATAAAATTTCTTCGGTCACCTTATTTGATGACAAATCCGCCTTAAAATATTCACAGGATAAAAATGGTACTGAAATCAATTTGCCTTTTAACAAGAGGGATGATATCGATACCATCATTGTGGTGGCTTTAAAGTGATGGTCAAAACCGGCTCATTTAAAAGAATAGCAATCAAGATTGGGACACAAGTTCTCACCCGCGAAAACGGTCTGCTGGATAAATCACGGATGGATGAAATTACCCGGCAGATATCGGGCGTAAGGAAATCAGGCACGGAAGTAATATTGATCTCTTCGGGTGCCGTGGCGGCGGGGAAATCCGTTTATGTGCCTGAACAAAAGATTGATACTGTAAGTTTGCGCCAACTTTGGGCCTCCCTGGGACAGGTAAAACTGATACAGCATTATTCCTCTTTTTTCGAAAAATACAATACACTCTGTTCGCAGGTGCTGGTCACCAGGGAAGATTTCCGCAGCAGGGGGCACTACCTGAATATGAAAAACTGTTTTACGGTTTTACTCAACCAGGGAATCATACCGGTAGTGAATGAAAATGATGTGGTTTCGGTGACTGAATTGATGTTCACCGATAATGATGAACTGGCAGCCCTGGTGGCTACCATGATGAATGTAGATTGCCTGGTTATGCTCACCTCTGTGGATGGCATCATGAAAAGCCTTGATGAAAGGCAACAAGTACTGATGGAAACCATTAAACCCGGTGATAAGAGTTTTGAGAAATTTGTATTATCGGGTAAGTCCCTATTCGGCAAAGGTGGAATGCTGACCAAAGCCATGATGGCACATAAAGTTGCTGAAGCAGGCATTGAAGTCAGGATTGCCAATGGATTTAAAAACAATATAATCCCGGATGTGTTGAATAATGCAGCCTCCTTTACCCGGTTTGTGCCGGCATCGGGGAAAACCAGTATTAAAAAGTGGCTACAGCATTCATTCGGCTTCGAAAAAGGAGCGGTAATTATCAATGAAGGGGCTGTGAAAGCGCTGCGGACCTTGAAGGCGGCAAGTCTCCTGCCTGTGGGGATTACCTCCGTTGAGGGTGAATTTAAAAAGGGCGACCTGATTACGATATATGACGAAAACAGGAAGCAGATTGGCCTGGGAATCGCTCAATATAATGATGAACTGGCAAGCCAGAAGATCGGAAGGCAAAGAGAAAAGCCTTTAATCCATTACGATTACTTATTCCTGGTATGAAATACAATGAATACTTCGAAACTGCCTTGAAGGCTACACGGGAGATCATACACATCAACGATGAACAGGTGGCTGAACTTTTAGTTGATCTAGCGGATACTTTGCTGGAGGATAACAAGGAGATCCTCTCTGAGAATAAAAAAGATCTCGACCGGATGGATAGTTCCGATCCCAAATACGACAGGCTGGAATTATCCCCGGAAAGGATCAGGGGAATCGCTGCCGACCTTAAAAATGTTGCTTCCCTGGAAAGCCCTGTCGGGAAGATCATGGAAGAACGAGACCTGAAAAACGGTCTTCATCTGAAAAAGGTCAGGGTTGCCCTGGGTGTTGTGGGGATCATTTACGAGGCCAGGCCGAATGTTACCTTTGATGTCTTCGCTTTATGTTTGAAATCGGGAAACGTTTGCTTGCTGAAAGGCGGAAGCGATGCTGATTTTTCGAACCGGGCGATCGTTAAAATGATTCATACGATACTGGATCAACATCATATGCCCCGCGAATTTGTTCAACTACTTCCCGCTTCTCATGAGGCAACCACAGAATTACTGAATGCATCGGGTTATGTGGATGTGATCATTCCCAGGGGAGGGCAGAACCTGATCGATTATGTACGAGAGAATGCGCGGATTCCTGTCATTGAGACGGGGGCCGGCATCGTGCATACCTATATTGATGAAACGGCCGACACAAAAAAAGGCAGGGAAATCATAACCAATGCTAAACTTCGCCGGGTAAGCGTGTGCAACGCGCTCGATTGCCTGATCATTCATAAGGACCGTTTAAAAGATCTCCCGGATATAACGGAAGATCTTGCAGCGCAATCCGTAGAAATTTTTGCCGATCAAGCTTCTTATGATATCCTGAAAAAAAAATATCCTGCTGAGTTTTTAAAACCTGCTGAAACCAAACATTTCGGAACCGAATTTCTTTCAAAGAAAATGGCTGTCAAAACCGTGAAATCTTTGGATGAAGCCCTGGACCATATTGCCAAGTACAGCTCCAAACACAGCGAGGCGATCATCTCCGAAAGTAAAAATAATGTTGACCGCTTTCTGAAAGAAGTAGATGCTGCCGCAGTATATGCCAATACCTCGACTGCCTTCACCGACGGGGCACAGTTTGAAATGGGGGCGGAGATCGGGATCAGCACTCAGAAATTGCATGCCCGTGGTCCTATGGCGCTGAATGAGCTTACCAGTTATAAGTGGGTGATACGGGGTGACGGGCAGGTTAGAAGCCTTTAATAAGTTAAAAGTGAACAGTAAACAGTGAACAGTTTGTGCTTCAAAGGTTTTGGCGCATGATTTGATTGAATCGTGTACCCGAGCCCGCCCCACAACCCGCAAAAAATAAAAATATAGGGCTCCAGGATTATTGCTCCTATTCGGTGATCTTCAAAAAGACCGGCGGCCTGCGACAGCGACACGTAACTTTTATTAAAAATTAAATCAAGCCGGGGGAAAATCAAGCTCAGCATTAAAAAATCAGACAATCTGACCTCTTTTAATCGATAATGGTACACTTTTGCGAATTAAAATAGCATTGATTTGGTAAAGGGTGCGGTACAAAGAATCCTGTGCGGATTGGTCTTCCTGATTATTTTTAATATTCATTCTTCCTCAGCGCAATCCGGGAAAATAGATAAACGTGACAGCCTGCCCGTTAAACAAATCGATATGGTGGACGTCATTAATAAACTTTTTAGATTTCATGCCCGTAATGACAGCATAAAACAAAAGGGAAAGGGTCCCTTTATTTCTTTTGCACCAGTGGTAGGGTATTCACTCGTTTCGGGGCTTACCGGGGCTTTTGTATGTACGACTTCCTTTTATACCGACAGCACCAGAAATAAGTTATCCAATATCCTCCTGAATGGAAATTATTCTCAATATCACCAATACTGGTTTAACCTGAATTCATATATCTTTTTTGCTAAAAATAAATTCCATTTATTCGGCGATACGAGGTATTATAAATTTCCTACCCAAACCTATGGTCTGGGTGCTGAAAGCACATTTTCCGACAAGCTTCCCATCGATTTTTCCTATTTGCGATGCTACCAGATATTGTTCCGGGAATTAAAAGAGAACATCTTCGCCGGTATCGGTTATGATCTCGATTATCACTGGAATATAACAACCGCGGCCAGCCCGATTAAAACCCTCAATGAATTCGAGGAATTTCAGTCCGGGGATAAATCGGTTTCTTCAGGGATCTCCCTGAATTTAAAATACGATAACAGGAATAATTCCCTGAACGCCCAGCAGGGCACCTTTATTAATCTGCAATACAGATCGAACCTTACGGCTTTGGGCAGTACGGAAAATTCACAATTATTACAGTTTGAAATCAGGCATTATTTGAAGTTGCCTGCCCATTCGAGAAATGTACTGGGCTTTTGGAATTATAACAATATCATTCTCCACGGAAACCTGCCGTACCTCGACCTGCCCAGTATTGGCTGGGATGATTATTCCAACACGGGACGCGGCTATATTCCCGGGAGGTACACAGGCCGGAATTTAATCTACTTTGAATCGGAATACCGCTTTGTGATTACCCGGAACGGTTTGCTGGGAGGCGTGGTTTTCGCTAACCTGGAATCGATATCCGATAAATTATCCGACGCTCCTAATTCCCGGATACCCGGGGGGGGCTTCGGCCTGCGTTTAAAACTGAATAAATTCTCCAATACCAACCTGGCTATCGATTACGGTTTTGGCATCGAAGGATCAAGAGGGTTCTTTTTTAATCTGGGCGAAGTTTTCTAGTAATAAACCAGTATACCGGCGAATCTGTCTGCCAGTAAACCACCGAACCAGCGAACCAGTGAATTTCTTAAAAATAAAATAGACAGCCAGCACCAGGAAAACGAAACCGATCAGGTAATTCACTTTGAAGGGATGTGCATGAAAAACAATAATGGAAAATATGACAAATACGGTCAACGTAATAACTTCCTGGACGACCTTTAGTTGTACTCGGCTGAAAGGTCCGCCGAATTCCTGAAACCCGATCCGGTTGGCCGGCACCTGGAAACAGTATTCGAAGAAGGCGATACCCCAGCTAATTACGATGATTGCAAATAGTCCGGCTTTATGAAAGGCTGTAATCTGGCTGAATATAAGGTGGGGCCGTACCAGGCAAAGGTCATAAATGAATTCGATAAAAAAAGCAGGATAATTGTATATATGCCTTTCATAGATGTTTAATTAAATTCATCAATCCATTCGGCAAGCATGATAAATTCAAATCGGTCAACCCCTAAAAATAAAATTCCGGAAATCTACACGATCCTTATGTTGAGATATTTCAAAGCGAGGTAAATTTTTAAAACGGCCCGGATGTCTTTTTTTAATAGTAATTTTTACGTAATAAAATTTCTTTACTTATTTTCTAATGAATAAATTACAGCCGGCAAATTCAGACGGGGCAGGTTAAAAATGTGATCTATGGGTAAAAACTTACGTAACACCTTTCAATGCCTCTATTTCAATTTTCCGCTGGAAGCATTATTCTGGTCAGGAGCCATGATTGCCCTTGCCCTCTATGATCCTTCTACCGGCAGTCACATGAGTTTCTGTCCGTTCAGTCATCTTGGATTCAAATATTGCCCCGGATGTGGTATCGGAAGATCCATTTCATTTCTTTTACATGGCGCTGTTAAAAATTCATTCGCCATGCATCCCCTCGGAATTCCTGCCGTATTGATTATTATGTGGAGAATAATTACCTTGTCAATTGACTTTTTAAACAACATCAAAACCCACAACCTATGGCAAACGTATTAAAAATTTTACCGGAACTACAGGGTCAGGAAATGGCCTATGCGCAACAAATGGTTAAGGATATGCCTGACGATCAGGCCCTATTATTTGCCAATATTTACCGAGCCAGGAGGAGGGACCCCAACCTGATCCTGATCACCTGCCTGCTCGGTTTTTTCGGCATCTCCGGAGTTCATCGTCTTTTACTGAACCATATCGGCATGGGAATCTTGTACCTTTTTACCGCGGGGTTATGCCTGATCGGTACGATTGTCGACCTGGTAAATTACCAGAAGCTTGCTTTCGATTATAACCGGAAAATTGCCGATGAAGTGGCTATGATGGCGAAAGGCAGCTGATGAATAAGGATTTTCCCGTACCGGAATTTTTTAAAGGCTATTTAAGCTTCGTCGAGGAGGAAGAGGTTTATAAACTCCTCGTAAAAGATTTGCCGGTGGACCTTGATTTTTTTCACAACATCCCGGAAGACAAACTCGATTACCGGTATGCTGAAGGAAAATGGAGCGTAAAGGAAGTTTTGCAGCATATTACAGATACCGAAAGAATAATGGCATACCGGGCGCTCAGGTTTGCCAGGGCGGATCATACTCCCTTGCCCGGTTTTGAACAGGATGATTATGTCAGGGCTTTGAAAATTGATGATTTGGGCAAGGAGGAAATTATAGACGAATGGGAGTCGGTAAGGAAAGCTTCTATTATTTTATTCAGAAATTTTCACCCCAGCCTGATGGCTTATGAAGGAACGGCCAGCGACAAAAGATTAAATGTTGAACTATTGGGCAGAATAATTATCGGCCATACCCGTCATCATTTGCATATTCTGAATGAAAAATACCTGAAGTAAGACTTTCCTCCCGTATTTATAATTATTTTTAATTTTTAGTGAGGAAATGAATATTAAATTATTGAATACATATCTGTTATTTCTATTCCCTTTACACGCCTATGAGAAATTTAATTTTAACGGCTAAATCAATCATTATTATTTGCCTGGTTTTATATAATTGCCGGCCGGTATATGCCCAGGAATATGCTAAACCTTCCCACCTGATAGCCAATGTTATGGACAGGAAACTTACCAATCTTGACGGGAAATGGCGAATGATCATAGATCCGTATGAAGCCGGGTACCTGAACTACAGGTTAAAACCTTACGATGATCCCCGCCAGAGTTTCGCGGGTGACCGGAAGCCGCAAAAACCTTCCGATCTGGTAGAATATGATTTTGACAAATCGCCTGAGATCAATGTGCCCGGTGACTGGAATACGCAATCTCCTGAATTACTTTATTATGAAGGGTCGTTGTGGTACAAAAAATCTTTCAGCTTTATGAAGCAACCGGGACATCGCTATTTCCTGTACTTCGGTGCGATTAATTATGAAGCGAATATTTACCTGAATGCAAAACATATCGGGGATCATGTGGGGGGATTTACTTCCTTTGATTTTGAAATTACCGATCAACTGAACGATGGGGATAATTTTGTTATTATCCATGTCAATAATAACCGCCGAAGGGACGGTGTTCCGACCGTTAATACCGACTGGTGGAATTACGGCGGAATTACGCGCAGTGTTTATATTGTGGATGTGCCAGATAATTTTATTCAGGATTACCTGATCCAACTCGCAAAAGGTAAAACCAACCAGGTAGAAGGGTGGGTGAAGATCAATGGACCGGACCCTGATAAGGAAGTCACAGTAAAGATCCCCGAACTCAAGTTCTCGAAATCTTTTGCAGTAGGCGCAGGAGGAATGGCTAAAATCAATTTTGACCTTCAGCCTCAATTATGGACACCGGATGAACCTAAACTCTACGATGTATCGTTGATTACCTCCCGTGATACCACAACCGATCAGATCGGCTTCCGTACCATTGAAACCAGGGGCACCGATATTTTATTGAACGGCAAACCGGTTTTCCTTCGCGGAGTATGTATTCATGAAGAAGCCCCGTTCCGTTCCGGGCGTGCTTATAGTGTGGAAGATGCAAGAACCTTGCTGACCTGGGCCAAGGAAATGGGCTGCAATTTTGTAAGGCTGGCCCATTATCCGCATAATGAAAATATGATTCGCATGGCCGATCAGATGGGGATCATGGTTTGGTCGGAGATACCCGTCTACTGGACGATTCTGTGGGAAAATGAAGAGACGTATAAGAATGCCGAGAACCAGCTCACTGAAAATATCACCCGGGATAAAAACCGGGCCAGCATTATCATCTGGTCGATCGGTAATGAAACGCCACGGGAAGATGCCCGCCTGAAGTTTATGTCATCGCTGTCAAAAAAGGCGAGGCAGCTTGACAGTACCCGGCTGATTTCCGCGGCGCTCGAAATCCACAGGGACCCGAACGATCATAATACGATCCTGATCGATGATCCGTTAGGACAATACCTTGATGTTTACGGATGTAATGAATACCTGGGATGGTATGAAGGAAGTGCCGAACAGGCCGATAATGTTCAGTGGAAATCAAAATATAACAAGCCTCTGATACTTACTGAATTCGGCGGCGGAGCGCTGCAGGGAATGCATGGCGATAAAAATCAACGCTGGACTGAAGAATTCCAGGCTAATGTTTACGAACATAATATTAAAATGTTCGGCCATATGGATATCCTCCGCGGTACCTGCCCCTGGATACTGATGGACTTCCGTTCGCCCCGAAGAGTTTTGCCCGATATCCAGGACGGGTGGAACAGAAAAGGACTGATCTCGGATAAAGGTATCAAAAAGGAAGCTTTTTATATTATGCAAAAATGGTACAGTCAACTAAAAGAAAAAAAATAAAATAAATTATTGTAAATACTTAATTATGCCATTTTGGCTCGAAACGGCGAAACGGATCCAGGCCCTGGCGCAGGCAGGTTTAGCGTATACAACCAATGAGTATGACCGGGAACGTTACGAAGAATTGCAACGGATCGGCTTTACTATGTTGCAGGAATATTCCGATACGCCGGTTGAGAAGATTCAACAATTATTCGCCGGTGAAACGGGCTACCCGACGCCCAAGGTCGACATCCGGGCTGTCGTTATTCGGGCGAATACCATATTAATGGTTCAGGAAAAATCAGATAGGAGATGGGCCTTGCCGGGAGGTTGGGCGGATATAGGGTATTCTCCTAAGGAGATAGCGGTGAAGGAAGTTAAGGAAGAAGCAGGTTTATCGGTATGGCCCGTGAGGTTGCTGGCTGTATACGATAAAATGAAACACGATCATCCACCGTCTCCATTTCATGTTTACAAAATCTTTATATTATGTGAGGACGATGGTGATAGTCCTGAGCCCGGAATGGAAACGATTGACGCCGGTTTTTTCCCGGCTGATCAACTGCCCCCTTTATCGATGGAAAGAAATACTGAAAAACAAATCCTTACAATGTTTGATCTTTCCGGGGATCTTAAAGGAAGCACCTTGTTTGATTGAAAAAAATAAACTCATGGGAAAAAAAATTGATTTTCCGGGCTTGATTCTTTTTGAGGATGATGACTTCTTCGCCATTGATAAACCGGCCGGAATAGCTTCCCTCGAAGACAGGGTTGAGGATAAAAACATCCTTGTTTTAGCAAGGAAATATAACGCTTCTGCCCAGTTATGCCACCGGCTGGACAAGGAAACCTCCGGGGTAATGATTTTCGCAAAACATCCGGAAGCCTATCGTTACATGGCACAGAAGTTCGAATCAAGGGAGGTAATTAAGATTTACCATGCCGTATGCGATGGCTTACACCATTTTAAAAAGACCGGCATTGATGCCCCGATAAAACAACAGCCCCGGGGGAAAGTGGCCATCGATAAAAAATCAGGTAAGCCTTCCCAGACCTATGTCAACACCCTGCACGCGTATAGAATGCATACCCTGGTCGAATGCAGGCCTGTAACAGGGCGCACGCACCAGGTGAGGATTCACCTTGCTCATGCGGGAGCTCCGATAACCGGCGATCTGGAATATGGCGGTAAGTATTTTTATTTGTCGTCGGTAAAAAAAAGATATAAACTGGGAAAATTCGAAGAGGAAAGACCTTTGATCTCACGGCTGGCCCTGCATGCTAAAGCCATCCGGTTTGAACTGCCGTCGGGTAAGAAAAAAACGATTCAGGCGCCGTATCCAAAGGATTTCAACGTGCTCATTCACCAGTTAGAAAAATTTTCCTGAGGGAGAAATATAATAATTAATGACAAGGCATTCTCATGCCTGAATATGAAATCATATGAATAACCGATATCTTTCTTCCAGTCTCTGGCTTGCGGTTTAGAATTCCGTGTTCCCTGCCTCGACTCATTTTCAACCGGGTCTTGCTTTCAATCCAATTCAGGAATCGACTTTTTTAAAAGTACCTGTTAGGAATGGTATCATTTACTAATTCACAATCAAACTTTCAGCTTTAAGTCAATAATGTTTGCATTTAAATCCTTCAATTATTATCTTGAATGGATATGTTTCCTGTTTTCTTTTATCCTTCATTTGAATAAAACAACAGGCAATATTTTTTCTCCATTACCATCTTTTAAACTCTCGCGGAGAAAATGTTTTTAATTTATTTTCAGAATATTCTTTACTTTAAATTCAACATTAAAAAATGGCTTCTAAAAATAAAATGAATCGTCGTGAATTCATGGGGACGGCAGCTGCCTCTATGGCGGCTTTTTCAATTGTCCCACGGCACGTACTGGGAGGAGCGGGCTTTGTTCCTCCCAGTGAAAAGCTGAACCTGGCTTATATCGGATGCGGTACGCAGGGCTTGCGGGAAATGACGGCACTCATTCCCAATCCGAAATTGAATATGGTGGCTGTATGTGACCCGAACAAGATGGGTACCGAATATGTTGACTGGTCCCGTTATGAGATCAGGGATATTGTACGAAAGGCCATTGGAGATCCCAATTGGGGAGCCAGCCTGAATGGAATTCCCGGGGGAAGAGATATCGGTAAACTGGTGATAGAAAAGTACTATGGAAGAACAATGCCGTCAGGTACATTCAAGGGATGTAATTCGTATAACGATTTCAGGGAATTGCTTGAAAAAGAAAAAGATATCGACGCGGTAAAGATCATGACTCCCGATCACCTGCATGCCACCGTTGCCATCGCAGCCATGAAAAAGGGGAAACATGTGGTCATTCATAAACCGATTGCCAATAGAATATATGAAGCTAAGCTTTCCATCAATACGGCGAAGTCGACCGGCGTCAGCACCCATTTGCTGGCCTGGAGCAAGCGGAATGGCTATGAAATTGTAAAGCAGTGGATAAAGGACGGGGCGATCGGCAACCTGCAGGAGATCCATAATTGGTCGAACCGACCGGTTTGGCCGCAATGGACTTCCACACCCGAGGCTACTCCGATACCGGATGGCTTTGACTGGGATCTGTGGCTGGGACCGGTACCGCATCGTGAGTATAGCCCACATTATACCTTTGCGGTATTCCGGGGCTGGTATGATTTCGGGGCCGGAAGTATTGCCGACATGGGTACTTATAGCTTATGGCCTTTGTTTTTGTCATTCGGCTTTGATAAACCTCCGTTAAGTGCGACAGCTTACGGCACGACGACCTGTGAAATCATCGATCATGTCAGTGACGAACATATCAATGATGTTGCTTTTCCATTCAGCAGCATGATCCGATTTAAATTTCCATCCATGAACGGCTGGCCGGAATTCAAACTGTTCTGGTATGATGGTGGCATGAAGCCGCCTTTACCGGATGAACTGGAAGCCGATAATAAAAGCCTGCGACGCGAAGGAATGATGTTCGTAGGGGATAAGGGAAAAATATTGGCAGGATTCCGGTGCGAAAGTCCGAAAATTATTCCTGAAGCCACGATGCAGAAATTTTTAGGAGGCAAGGAAGTACCTAAAGACGAAACCGACCGTGACGATAATCACTGGATCGACGCTTTCCTGAACAACAAGCAATCACCTGGGAGCTTCCTGTACGCAAGTCCTGTCACTGAAACGATATTGTTAGGTGCGGTTGCCTTACGGGCAAGGAAAAAAGTCGACTACGATTCCGAAAATATGAAGATCACTAACGACGACAAAGCCAACCAATTCCTGGTGCGCGAGTACAGGAA
>CAYNCU010000062.1:0-19423 GCA_964395765.1 uncultured Roseivirgaceae bacterium
TTCTGGGACCTTGTCCGTACCGGAAGGGCTGCCAAGGTTTTAGGTCCGCTGGGATTTAAGAAAGGGAAAAACGAATTGTTACCCATACCTCAGAGTGAAATAGATCTTTCCCAGGGTAAAATCACGCAAAATCCTAATTGGGAATAAAATACAATTTATGAATAATTAAACCTTACAATCATG
Organism: uncultured Roseivirgaceae bacterium; assembly: GCA_964395765.1. GTDB lineage: Bacteria > Bacteroidota > Bacteroidia > Cytophagales > Cyclobacteriaceae > DATDPY01. Next base: position 184 of record CAYNCU010000062.1, read on the forward strand.
AAAAAATTATCTTATTTATTGACAGGGATGACATTTTTGTTCATCATGATCTTCCTGAGCCAATGCTCAAAAAAGGAAGAGCCTGCACTTACCGTATCTACCATGACGGCGGGGGATGCGGATTTGAACGGGGCGACAGCTCCCACCGGCGTATCTCCTGATGCAACCATAAGTGTTGCCTTTTCTACCAATATCGATCAGTCTTCGGTCACGGACCAGACAGTGGTTATGAAACGGGATTATGATGATTCGGTGGTTGCTATAACTACATCGGTTTCCGGCAACACATTGACCATAACCCCAACCGAAACTTTAGGGTCTGGCACCAAATACAGGATCGATTTATTCTCAACCCTGATGTCGACGGGTGGAAAATCCCTTGGCCAGATTGTTGAAAGGAGTTTTACTACGGCAGGATCTTTTGCACCTTCCGGGGAAGTAGCTTATTGGAATTTTGAAGGAAATGCGGATGACCAGACCGGTAATTTTAATGCATCATCGAATGGTGTCGTAGATATTACTTATGCCCCCTCCAGGAATGATTCCGCAGGCCAGGCAGCTTCTTTCAATGGAACTACCAGTATCATTGAAATACCCAATGCACAGGATTTAATTAATACGAATGATTTTACACTTTGTTTCTGGGTTAAAGCGGTTTCCGACGGACATGTTGATGCCGATGGCAATCAAAAAGGTCAATTCGTGATGGGATTAGGCGGCGCTTTGGGTTTTGAATTTGAAATTGATGGAGCTTATGCGACTTGTAAAATGGGCGCTGATTATAAATTAGCGAATGGAAACCCGGCCACCGAAGACCTCTGGTTTTCAGCGGACGGAAATTTAGGTTTCTCGGGTTGGACCTATTGTCAGGATTTATCCGGAAGCGGTGGTCTTGCTTCAATAATCAAGGATCAATGGGCATTTGTCACCTGTGTTTACAATTCCACGACTAAAATTGGAACCATGTATATTAACGGGGCAAAAAGAAAAGAACAGGATTTCAATAAATGGCCGGCAGGCGATCCGAAACAGGGTGTTACCGGTATGATGTGGGGCGGTTCATCGCCACAGGAAAATAATGTCCTGGCATTCGGCTTTATTCACGACCGGACATCACTGCTGTTTTCCGATCAGCCATGGGGCAATTACAGTTCACAATATGCCAACCATTTTAAGGGGATGCTTGATGATGTCAGGATCTATCATAAAGCCTTATCCGCTAAGGAAGTAAGCCTGATGTATAATTCGGAAAAATAAACCCTGAATTATAACGTATATAATTATAGAAAAGGTTTTCGAGTTCAGGAAACCTTTTCTATTTTTCCTTATATCATGCAGTTAAAGAATTTTCTGTCTTATTTCATTTTACTTTCACTTATTTCCTGCCTGGTCAATGCTTGCAGGAAAAATGAACCTCCCCATCCCGTCATATCCATGCAGCTGGTTTCGGTGACTGCAGGAGATTTTTCCTTGGATCTTAATAATCAGGATAACAATACTGCTATTCCCGTAGACCAGCCGATTACCCTGACGTATTCTTCAAAACTCGATACAACCACAATCCGGAATTCCGTTCAGCTTATGAAAGGCGATTCCTCAATACAAATTCACGTTTATACCGATACATCATTAACGACATTTTCAATTAAATCCATTAAAAATCTTGAATATAATACGCCTTATCTTTTAGTAATTTCCGATCAGTTAAAAGGGGAGTCAGGAGAATCTTTCCCCGGTTTTAACATTAATTTCTCCACCATTCCACCTACCTTGACTGTAACTTCAGTGCTAATCGCGGGTGATTCAGTAAAGCCCGGGGTAAGTTTAACAGATATCCCGTTAAAACTAAATATAGACGTAACTTTTTCAAACCCCCTGAATAAGCTTTCCATCGATTCCCATTCCGTGACCTTGATGGAAAATCAAAAATCAATTCCCCTGGATTACGCTTTTTCAAACGGAGATAAGAATTTGATAATTACTTCGTCACAAAAACTGGATAATCTCTCAAAATATAAATTGACAGTGACATCAAATGTAAGCGGGGCCGATGGAGAAATACTTAATTATTTTTCCGTTGATTTTTATACGACTTATGACTCTGTCCCGGTTAACCCGGTTATTTCTGATGAGGATTTACTTACGTTAATTCAAAAACAAACCTTTAAATATTTCTGGGACTTCGGACACCCGGTAAGCGGTATGGCCAGGGAAAGAAATTCCTCCGGTGATGTGGTCACTACCGGAGGTTCCGGTTTCGGCATCATGGCAATTATTGTCGGAATGGACCGTGGCTTTATTACCCGCCAGGATGGCGTTGAAAGAATTAATAAGATTGTCGATTTTCTCGGAACTGCCGATCGTTTTCATGGTGCTTGGCCACACTGGATGGATGGTTCAACCGGCAAAGTAATTCCTTTCAGTACCATGGATGACGGCGGCGACCTGGTTGAAACCTCCTACATGGCCATGGGCCTGCTGACAGCACGACAATATTTGAACCCGGAGGATTCTTCTGAAAGCCAGTTGATTGATAAGATCAATACCTTATGGAAAGGTATTGAGTGGACCTGGTATACCCAGGGCGGGCAAAATGTGCTATATTGGCACTGGTCGCCCGATTTCGGGTGGGCTATCAATATGCCCATCCGTGGTTATGATGAGGCCCTGATCACCTATGTACTGGCGGCCTCTTCGCCTACCTTTGGGGTTGATGCCGATGTTTACCATGACGGCTGGGCCAACAGTTCCACCTTTACCAACGGAAATTCCTATTACGGTTATACCCTGCCATTAGGACCAGCCTACGGGGGGCCTTTGTTTTTTGAACAATATACTTATATGGGATTGGATCCCGACAGCTTGTCGGATGAATATGCCGATTACAAGACTCAAACATTGAACCATACGTTAATAAACCGGGCGTATTGTATTGAGAATCCAAAACAATATATCGGCTATGGGCCGCAATGCTGGGGACTGACCGCCAGTGATAATGATAACGGGTATTCGGCGCAATCGCCGACCAATGATTCAGGGGTTATCACTCCTACTGCCGCACTTTCCTCCTTTCCTTATACACCGGAATATTCCATGGAAGCTTTGCATTTCTTCTATTATACCTTAGGGGACAGGCTTTGGGGAGATTATGGTTTTTATGACGCGTTTAACCTGAACACCGGATGGACCGCCAATTCCTATCTTGCCATCGATGAAGGCCCTATTATCGTAATGATAGAAAATTACAGGACAGGTTTATTATGGAATCTGTTTATGTCCTGCCCCGAGGTCCAGGCGGGTTTGAATAAACTGGGATTTAAAGTGAACTGAAAAAAACAGGGGATGTGCAATTTACGATTTATAAATTTACAGATCCCCGAAAATCCTGAGGACCGGCTGTCGAAGGACCCTTCCGGCATCCGATAAAAGAAAAAGGATATTTTCGGCGATCAGTTGCGGCGAGACCCATTTTGAAAAATCGGCGTCCGGCATTGAATTACGGTTATCAGGGGTATCAATTACGCCCGGCACAATTACTGTGGAATAAATATTCTTTTTTTTACCTTCTTCATTGATAATTTCCGATAATTCCAGGAGAAGGGATTTGGACAAGGTATAGGCTACCGAATTTTTTCCGAGGGAAGGATGTATGGAAGATTTGGAAGCTACAAAAATGATCCTGCCTCCCTGTTCCTGTTCTTCCATTTTACGGAATACCTCCCTGGCCGTGAAATAGGCAGTTTCAAAATTTCTTCTGTACATCCGGTCCAATTCGGATTTACCGGTATTTCTGATGTTGCCAGGGGCATAACCTCCCGCTGTAAGTACAGCAGCGTCAAGCACCGGATATTTGTCGAATATTCTCTGCAGAATTTCCCGGATCGCCGATTCATCACCCAGGTCCGCCTGGAAAAGTTCAATCTCTGCATTGCTTACAAATTCCTGTGGTGCCCTCGATGATACGATGCCTGAAACATGGTATTCATTTTTTAACAGGAGGTCTGAGACTGCCTTTCCAAGATTTCCTGAAGCTCCTGTTAATAATACCACCTTATTCATTTTCATTATAAATTAAATAATGAGTTGTCATATTTCAGTTTTTCCGGTCCGGCGCCGATAATCCGGTTTGATTTAATATACCGGTTATAATTATAACGGTCAAAATCCGTTGATAATGAGTCCATGCTCGCAATTTTCACCATCCCTGAGGAATTGATAAAACGCATGTTGCCGATCCACATACCCACATGGGTTATATCTTCTCCTGTGGCTGATTTTTTCCCGAAAAATAAAAGGTCTCCGGGTTGTAACTTTTTAAACTGCCTTGTACTGTCAACCGTCACCCCGATATCCGCCTGCTGATCGGCATCCCGGGGAAGAATCATTCCGTTCAGAAAATATACCGTTTTTGTAAGACCGCTGCAATCCATACCCTTTACGGAAGTGCCGCCCCACAAGTACGGAATGCCAAGCATTTTCTCCGCCGTTGAAACAAGGTCTTCCGGTTCCGGGTGAATCTTATTCAGGAAATCCTGAAATTCAGTGGCCTCCGTCTTATCCACATAACCCGTTCTGCCATCCGGAAGGCTTACATGATAGAACCCACCGGAACTTCCATTCAACTGAAGAATATCACCGGCCACGAAATCTGTAACGGAAGGAGAATTATCCGAATTCTCCGAATGAACAAAGCCTGTCAGCCCCGTAATAATAATCTTGTCCGCATTTTTATAATCTTCAATTTCCCGATCAGACATTAATTTAATTCCACCGTCATCAACCCATCCCAGGTAATGATCCGGTCCTGAAACCAGGCACCAGCCCGCCGTTACTTTCAGCACTTTTAAAGGGGTACCCATTAATGCCTGGGTAACGAGTTCGGAAGGATGACTGTGCATCTTACGAAGGTTAGCCACTGATACGTTCACGACCGCAAAGGGTGTGGAATCTACCCTGGACCCTGGTAATATTTTCAGGCTGTCAATATATTTAATGTTGGCTGAATCAAGTTTACGGAACAGTGCGGTTTTTGCGGAAATTAAATTGGTTTCCCCTTTTATGATAATAGCATTTTCCTGCCATTCAGGTTGAACCTGAAAAATATTGGTCCTTTTATCGGGCAGGTATTTATCTTTTACCCCGGTAACTATATCCTGCGATTGCCGGATTATTGATTTTGTATTACACCCCTCCAGGATCATAAGCCCTGAAATCAAAAGCAACTTGATTAGGAATAGTATTCTCAATCGCTGTTTATTATTCATATCTTCCTTATCTGGGGTTCCCGACTTTAATGGATATTAAAAGTACATTATTTTAAATAAAACAATAAATATCCATAAAATCCAGGATTGAATCGGGTTGAATAATAATATTAATTCAGAATTTTCCTAAGGCTGTTTCCGCAAACTTTTCAATGGAAGAATTTTCAGCTTTGAGTCCCTTTATGAACTTATTATTTTCATAATCACCTCGAACAGCTCCAAAATCCCGGTCCCTGGCAATATCATCTCCATCCATTCCAAATCCAATCCTGCTGGACTGATCAAATTCCTTTTTCGCATCAGCCAGAATGAGGTTATTCAGCTTAATTTTGTTATCCTTCCATTCTCTCATCATTTTTGAAAAATCTTCCTTGTCAAGTTTATTAACGGGCTTACCGGCGACTTCAGCCATCAGGCTCAGGGCCCAGTTCCAGGAAAGATCCGCGTATGAATTATTCAGCGTTGAAATGTTTTCCCGTAAATCTTCAAGCGATTTTATCACTCCGGATTTAATCATATTAATCAGCTGCTCCTCTTCGGACTTCCGGGTAACCATACCGGCCATATCAATCCACGGTATATGAAGATCTATCGGTTGACTTTCCGGCTTTAGGTCGCTTCCGTTATCCATTCGATATTTTATTTGTTCTCCCAGGAAAATGGGAATCAGCATATCGTAATATCTCCTGCAGGATTTTAAAAGGAGTCTTTTTATCCTGACCCCCTTATAAGTAATGGAATCCTGTTCCTTCGGTGTTTTTTGATAAATCTCATCCAGAATTCTGGAGGCCTGCAATGCCTTTTGGGCAATTAACGGATTCAACCAATCAAACGTGATCAGGTCAAGTTTATCCATGGATTTTCTCCGGTCCCTGGCCGGCCACTTTTCAACATCCCGCCGGGTTCCTACGGTGATCAGGTTCATGCCGGGAGTGAGGAAACTCTTTCCATTTTCAATGGTAATGTAAGAAAACGGGAAATCGGAAGTATCGAAATTTCCTCCATGCTTGCCCATGACAACACTGTAAGCTCCTACCCTGCAAGGCCAGAGTAAATAAGCAAAGGATCCCGTTTTCGATCCTCTTTCAATAATTCCCTGGTGAAGCGGCCCCAGCTTATACATATGATTGCTCTGATTGGTTCCGCTACCGGCATTATAAAAAGACGTCATTGCCGCGATCAGCAGGGTCGATTTATGATGGGTCACCGAATAAGGTCCGGCAAACAGGCTTACAGCTTCACCGTGGAAGCCTTCACAATTGGCAAAAAATGCCGAGTTCTCGGCTGAAAATTGTTTTCCTATTCTTACCCCCTGCCCTACGAACACCTTATCAAGCAAGGCAGAAGATTCCACCACGGAACCGTGATGAATAATAAAATTTTTTGCCACAACCGCTTCGCCCACTATGGCAGGATCTTCCGGGGCACTGATCAGGCTTCCTTCCGACAATAATTGAACACCATCAATCCGGGCTGAATCCCCAACCCATACATTACGTATGACGGCAGTATTGCTGATACTTACCTTTTCACCGATCGTCCCGAACGTGGATTTTTTTGTTGCCACATAATCACTGATCAGGCTTTTAAGCGTTGTAATTAATTCAGGGTCGTTTTGGTAAAGAACCACCATATATGCGATCTGGCTGGTCATTTCGTCGTAAATCATTAATTCTCTTCCTCCGCCCTCATTCAGGATATCAAGAACCTGTCCGTTCCCGAAGGATGATTCACCTTGCATGGAAATTTCGCTTACTCTTTCAATGACAGAATGATTCCCGATTTTATACCTATGGAGTAGCTTCACGTCGGCTATGCGTACATTATCGCCGATTTCAGAATCACTGATAACCGAATGATATAAACCCCTTAAGTAACCGCCTGACATTTTCCCTTTTAAGTTGAACGCCCCGATCCTGATGTTGCCGAAAAAATGAACTTCATATACGGCATCCGGATCGAAGCCCTCTTTAACCTCAATCCCCGACCAGTCCGATGATGAGCATCCGTGTTTTTTTAAGGTTTCAATTTCTGATGAAGTTAGATTTCTGTACTCCATTATTGTATTTCATTTAAAAAAATAAAAAGCATTATAGAATAATTTTTGCGTCCGCCACAAAGCATCCTTTTCCTTTTTCCAGGACTACCATAGGGTTTATATCCAATTCTTTTATTTGCGGCAGGGCAATCGCCAGCAAGCTCAAACGATAAATCGCTTCGGCAAGGTTTTCAATATCCTTCTCAGAACCGCCACGGGCACCGGTAAGCAGCGAAAACGATTTGATTCCCGATATCATTTCCATGGCCATGGTTTTATTTACCGGAGCAACGCGCAAAACAATATCGCGGAATATTTCAACAAAAATACCTCCCAGGCCGAACATGACGACAGGCCCGAAAGCGGGATCCCTTTTAATTCCGAGAATTACCTCCTGGCCTTTTTCAATCATGGAAGATACTACAATTCCATCAACCCTGGCCTCCGGTGCCTTTACGGAAATATTCTTCATGATTTCCAGGTAGGCATCCTCAGCCTCCTTTTCATTTATGATATTCAATATTACACCCTGGATATCCGATTTATGCAATATATCTTCCGACATAACTTTCATTACCACCGGAAAACCAATTTCTTTCGCGGCTTTTACAGCCTCCTCTTTACTTTTAGCCAGTTTATTTTTTACTACAGGAATCCCAAAATATTGTAACACCTGCGTCGCCTTGTCTTCAAGAACTACATTTCTTCCGGCATTGATAATGTCGTTGATAATTTTTTCAGCAGCACGAACATCATAATCATCCCGTTTATCCTCTGCATTTACATTATGGTTAATCCTCTGGTTAAACTGATACACCTTGGCAAACGACCTGCACATCGATTCGGGAAGTATGTAGTGGGGAATCCTGTTTCTCAACAGGATGTCAACTCCGATCTTAACATCCGATTCCCCCATAAATGAGGTATAAACGGGTTTATCGGAGCGTTTGGATTCTTCTACCACGGCGTTGGCAATGGATTCAATATCTGTCATGGATTGAGGGGTCAGAATTACCAGCACACCGCTGACGTCCTTATCGTTAAATGCCCCTTCCATTGCGATCTTATACCGGTCGGCCCTGGCATCACCGATTACATCTACCGGGTTATTGATATTGGCGGTAGCAGGAAGGTTGCGCCTGAAGATCTTTTTAGTTTCTTCGGAAAAACCGGCCAGCTGGAGGCCTTCATTGATTGCCGAATCCGTGGTGAGCACTCCCGGTCCGCCGGCATTGGTAATGATGGCCACCTTGTTGGTTGCCGGAGCCGGCTGATAATCAAAAGCGATGGCGATGTTGAACATTTCCTCAATATTGTCACATCGTATAATTCCTGCCTGTTCAAAGGCTGCATCACATACAATATCGTCACCGGCAAGTGAGCCTGTATGGGAAGCCGCCGCCGAAGCTCCGGCATTCGTTCTGCCTGACTTCAGGATCAGGACAGGCTTATGCGTTTCATGGATCACCCGGGAAGCCGCCGCCATCAGTTTCCTGCCGTCAGTGATCTCTTCGAGGTACATCAGAATTACCTTGGTTTTTTCATCCTCCATCAGGTAATAGAGAAGGTCAACTTCACTGATATCCGCCTTATTGCCGAAACTGATAAATTTTGAGAAACCAATGTGTTTGGCTAAAGCATAATCGAGAACCGCCGTGCAAAGCGCTCCGCTTTGTGACAGGAAGCCGATGCTTCCCTGTTCAGGCATTTTCCTGGCAAAAGAGGCATTCAGGTTTACCTCCGGGTCGGTGTTAATCACGCCCAGGCAATTGGGACCGATAAAATTCAGATTGTACTTGCGGGCTATTTCCCGGATCTGAATTTCCTTTTGAAGGCCTTTTTCCCCTACTTCCTTATAGCCCGCCGAAATTATGATCACCGATTTAATTCCCTTCTGACCGCATTGTTCCAGGGCCATGTGTGCCACCGAACTCGGGAAAACTATAATGGCCAGGTCAACAGGATCTTCAATATCAAGCACATAATGATAGGATTTTAAACCGAGGATATGTTTTTCCTTCGGGCTGACCGGGAAAATAAGACCGTTAAATTCCGCTTTCAGAAGATTTTCAAGGATATCGAAAGGAACTGTTCCTTTCACATTGTTGGTCCCAATTACGGCAATAGAAGAAGGATTGAATATTGATTTCAGGTTCTCAGGATACAAGTCTGTCATAATGAAAGATTAAAAAGATAAATAAATGGAATTTAATCAGGATATGGGATGAAGCCGATCAATTTTTAATTCAACTGATGAGCGATGAAATCCACGGCACCGTCGATGGTCTGCACCTCCAGTGCTCTTTCCTGATCCATTTCAATATTAAATTCTTCTTCGAATGCGGCTATCATTTCAAGACTTTGCATGGAATCCGCCCCCAGGTCAAAAATAAAATTTGCATCATCCCTGATTTCCGTCAGATCCATTTTTAAAACCCGGGATACAACCTGCTTCACTTTTTGCTGGACTTCATTCTTTTCCATAAAAACTTTTTTTTAAAAGGTTATTAGTTGAAAAAACGTTGCTTTAATTTTCTATTTTATTATTAAAAAAACAAATGCAATACGCCATTTAACCGGCGTGTAGGTTAAATGAAGCCACAAAACGCTAAATTTTATCAAATACTTCCTTTTAAAATAACCATACCCCGGATATATTACCCTGCAGGAGGATAACATTCCGGGAAAAGGGGTGAAAGGATACCGTTTACTCCACCCGGAGGGATACGGCCGGGTTGGTATAAGCCGCCCGTAGCGTATGGTAGCCGATGGTGATAAAGGTTATTATAATTGCCGCCAGTGAAGAAAGAATAAAGACGCTATACCGGATGTTTATATGATACTGAAATGTGCCATTCAACCATTTATGCATAGCATACCAGGAAACCGGTGAAGAAATAATAATGGCAATTATGACCAGCAAAATAAACTCTTTGGATATCATCAATATAATATTATTCACGCTGGCGCCAATCACTTTCCGGATTCCGATCTCCCGTGTACGCTGTTCGGTAGCATAGGAAATAAGTCCCAGCAATCCCAGGCAGGCGATTACAATGGTAAGGAACACGAATAAAGAAAAAACCTTTCCTTTCCGGTCATCATTCTGGTATTGCTTGTCAAAAGATTCATCTAGGAATTTATATTCGAAAGGCCGGTCCGGGAAAACATTTTTCCACGCCACTTCCATTTTTTTAAGCGTGCCTTTTACATCCGTACTGTCAATCCGGACATGGACCAGGTAATTATTTTGCTGCAGCATAAACAGGATCGGATCAATGACATCATATAAGGATGCTTGATGATAATCCTTCACGACTCCTACCACTTTTACCAGGGGAGCATCAGGGGAAGCGCCCAGGCGGAATTTCTTACCGATGGCGTCTTTCCAGTTCATTCTTCTGGCCATGGCTTCAGTAACCAGCACGGCGCTCGAAGTATCCGAGGGATAATCACGGGAAAAATTCCTGCCTTCTACAATCTTCATTCCCATAGTTGGAATATAATCGTAATCGACAGCATAATTGTCGATTCCCCGGTCAACCATTCTCCCGCTGTCATTTTCAACATACATCAGGTTTTTCCCGATGCCATTACCGGGGGACGTATTGGCTGTTCCCATGTCCTTTACGGAAGGGATCTTCATAAATTCATTTCTCAGCACGGCATATTTTTTCTGCATATCATCGGTATACAGGCCAAAGCGGATTAAATCATGTTTCTTGAAACCCAGGTCAGCCGTTTTTACATAATGAAGCTGGTCCTTGACAATCCATGTACACTCGATCATTGCGACTGTTATTCCGAATTGCAATACAACAAGCAATTTTCTAAGAAGTGGGCTTCCGCTTCGGGCGGAACTGCTGCTGTTGCTGGTCAATACCCTGATAGGCTTAAAGGAGGAAAGGAAGAATGCCGGATAACTACCCGCCACGATTCCCAGAAAAAGAATAATACCTGCAATGGTTATTAAAATATCACGGTTTAAAAAGATGGAAGCCTCAATACCTTTGTCGAGCAGTTGGTTGAAGAAAGGAAGCAAAAGGATCACGATGCCAATACTCAACAAGACTGAAAATAAGGTCAGGATGACCGATTCCGTAAGGAACTGGGCAATGATCTGGCGTTTGGCGGAACCGACAATTTTCCGGATACCGACTTCTCTCGCTCTCCGGGATGAACGGGCTGTAGATAAATTCATAAAATTGATCCCGGCAATCAGTAAAATAAAAAAGGCAACTGCTGAAAATATATAGACAATTGATATGTCCCCGTTTTCACCGGCTTCGCCCTGTGCCTTGGAATATAAATGAATGTCACGGATATTCTGCAGTTCATATTTCATAGTAACTCCATATGGCTTGAATATCGGAACGCAATATTTTTCATTGATCTTTTGTATTTTCTTCTCGAATTCGGCAGGGTCCTTCAATCCGGGTGTATACAGGTACGTGGCAACCCCGAAATTACCCCAGCTTCCCGTGAGCATATACCCTTTCAGGGAAGAATAAGAAATAAAACCGGTCAAATCTCTGAGATGGGAATTTTTAGGAATGTCCTTTATTACCCCGGTAATTTTGTAGGTCGTGCCTTCCCCTTCCAGGGTCTCTCCTACCACATCCGTTTTGTTGAAGTATTTCAGGGCGATGTCCTTAGTCAGAACAATGGAATTGGGTTCGTAAAGACAAGTCGTTGGATCGCCCTGAATAAAGGGGAAAGTCAGCACCTGGAACATGTCGGAATCGGCATATGCAAAGTGTTCTTCATAAAAATTATCGTTCCCTTTTTTAAATAACATTCTTCCTGCCCCGCTGAGCCTTACATATTTTGATACTTCTGGAAATTCACTTCGGGCAGTAGGCCCGAAAGGGATCTGGGCGACGGCCCATAGAAACTGGTTATCGGTTTCGGTGATCCGGGTTACCACCCTGTAGATATCCTTCCCTTTTTCAAAAAAACGATCATAACTTAGCTCGTCCTTCACAAAAAACAGGAGAAAAAGGCTACAGGTAACGCCGAGGGTCAGGCCCAGGATATTAAGGATTGTATAAAATTTCCCTTTAAGAAGGTTCCGGATGGAGATCTTTACAAGATTTTTAAGCATATTCTGAAATTTTGTTGTTGCAGAAAGTATTAATGTATAAGATGTTTTTGTCTTATTAAAAGTTTCAGATCATTCTCCTTTTTTAGTGTTCGGCAAGCAGTTTAGCCATAAAGCCATTAAATTCTTCTACAAATTGCTCGTAATAGATCCCGGTGCCAGGACCGCTGAAGCCGGTATGGATTTTTCTTATCTTGCCGTGCCGGTCGATGATAATCATGGTCGGATAATAAATATCGCCTTTCAGCATCGGCAGTGCTTTATGGGTCTGTCCGGATTTCGAAGTTCCGGCAATGACAAAATCATAATCGGCATCCAGCATTTTTTTCATGCGGGCCACCCGTTGGCTTGCATAACCGAAGTCCTCTTTTCTTTCGAAGGCGAGGCCGATAATGGCAACTCCTTTTTGTCGGTTTTTTTTATACCAGCCTGCCAGGAACCTGGTTTCATCCATACAATTCGGGCACCAGGTTCCCAGTACCTGCAAAATCATAACCTTGTTTTTATATTTATCATCCTCCGGGGTCACGGGTTTTCCATCCAATCCGGGAAATTTAAAATCAATTTTAGAATAACCGTCTTTTAAAAAAGTGAGTGAATCGGTATTCGGTAATTCCGCTTTCGGGTTTTTCCGGGCCACCCATTGCTGGCTCCAGGTTTTGCCCGACCAGTACATTCCGCGGATGGTCGTGTCATTCAGGATCCGTGCCTTAAAAAGATAGGCGTGTTCTCCGTCGAAGGTACTTAAATGAAGAGAGTCGCCGTCAACATCACCGTCCAGGTAGCGGTAATCGCCCGAAGTAAGAAGGAAAGTCCCCTTCAAATGATTTACATCCTGTTCAAAAACGCCCACGGTAACCGTTGTATCTGTTTCATTGGTAAAAACGGCATCCCATTTTCCTGTAAGGTTATAGGAAGTCATCTGCGGATTGGGAGAGAACCGGTACTGCGGTCCGATGGTGGCATGAAATGGTAATTGATAGTCGGGCAAATAATTTTTGATCCAAAGGCCATCCAGATTTCCTTTCCTGACCACGGATTCGACTTTGGTATCGAAAATATGCATAGGGAAAATCACGGAATCGTTTTTGTAGGTAATTTCACCCCCCACCAGTTTCTCATCTCCGTTGATCAGGGAGATTACCTGGTTCCCTGATGAATCGTTACTCACCTGAAACTGCATGGGCAGGGTTTGTCCCTGCAGGTCTATTGTTCCCCGCCATTGCCCGTTGATAAGGTGTTCATCGGTGCTTTGCTCATGCCCGCATGCCCCCAAGATAAACAGGCAGACAATTAAAAACTCTGATAAATAATTTTTCATGTATGAAAATATTCCGTATTGCTAAAGTATACCCTAACAACTTTGAATACCAGTGAAATGTTAACGGGGATTTGAAAAATAGGCTGAATTTTCTATTGTGTATAAAATCTTCTTATAATTTTTATCGTTGACAGTATATTGATAGGCCATTTCCGGATCATTTTCATTAACCCGCATGATCATTTCATTCCTCCCCAGCCGCCAGATAATCTCATAATTATCAAGCCCCGGATTCAGGGACCATTTTCGGTTTTTCTTATAAAAGATTTTTTCCCTGTTCATGAGATCCCGGTTTTTCAGATCGAAACCACGAAGGGTAAATTGGGGATAATTATTGATCAGGTAATCGGCAATATTTTTTTCGAGCACATATTTAGTTTTAAAAAGCGTTCCGTCAAGATAGAACAGGGTCATGGACTTTACCTTAATTCCATTGATCCTGTTATTCGGGTCCTTAATAATATAAAAGGAAGCCCTGTCTCCGAAAAACTTTCCGAAAAGATGTTCATCGAGATCATAATTCTCGACCGAATCAGCCGCATCCAGTTTTACCGTGAGCGTATGAGTATGCCTGGCGGAATCAGGGATTTCCGTTGAATCCGGGCCGGGTATATTCGATATTGCATCCTTGACTATGATGGTTGGTTTAGGGCCCGGGTGACATGAAACGAAGATTAAACTAAACCCGGAAATAATTCCGTACCGGAGAAAAAATACGATATGCTTCGGATTCAGGTTCACTTAATTTCATTTAGCGTTGCGTAAATTTAGATAAAACAAAGAGATACCATCCTGTGCGAAGTAATAAAATGCCGGGTGAATTTCCAATAAAGGGTAATTAACCCTTTTTGATGCAACCGTAGGATGAAAAAAAACTCAGAATAAGAAAATTTCTCAGGAAGTTTGAGCAGGCCCGGTGACTTCATATTTTCTCCAGCCTCCGAGTATCAATCCGCTAATCGAAAATAACACAATTCCGTAACCCCCGTCAATCCACGATAAGGGATATGGCCGCATGGCAAAAAAATTGATCATGATATTATAAAAAAGCGAAAAAGGCAGACTTAAAAGAAAACCTGTTTTCAATCCCTCCATGGCCGATTCAATTTTCATCCTGCTGAATATCCAGGCCAGAACCCAGGCCAGGCTTCCCGCATAAATGATGCTTGCTATATAGGGGATCGCTCCGGCATTATTTCCCATTTCCATGGTCAGATGATTGTAATCCATCCAGGGTTTCTGGAAGGCGCTATACCACCCCATGGGGATAATTTGTCCTAATATAAGGATAACGAGAACAGCCAGGTAATTGATTTTCAGGGTTTTCATAGGCGTTAGATTTAGTTAAACACAGAAATTTAACAGAATCTTTTATCATTTTCCAGTGGCCTGTACCAGGCTGCTGTTATTCAAATTATAGCATCCTGAAAACCGGCTGGAATCACAAGATCCTTACCGAAAATGTTCGATTTTTATTTCACTTTTTCAATAAAGGATTTCACTTATCCAATAAAATATTCGCTAAAAATTGCGGAAAAATTCAATGATTTATTAAAATAATACAATAAATAACCGGTCTAAGTGTACAAAATGCCCTGAAAATTATAGGAATTTAAAAAAAAGTGATATTTTGTGGAGGAAAGTGGGGGAAAGTGGTTGAAATTGCTGTTTTCCTTTCTACTTTTGTAATGGCTACAACAAGCATTTATTAAACATGACATTCTTTACCAGTGAATATGACTGCAAGCTGGATGCAAAAGGCAGACTGATTTTGCCTGCAAGAATAAAGGCAAATCTGCCTTCAGATCAGGGAAATGAGCTGGTGATCGGTCTTGGTTTTGATCAATGTCTTGTGGTATACCCAATTGCCGAATTCAGGAAAATTTATTCAAAAATCGCAGGATTAAGTGATTTTAACCCGGAATACAGGAAACTTCAAAGGAATTTTTTCAGGGGCAATACAGTGGTTGAACTTGATAACAGTGGGCGATTTCTGATTCCCAGGAATATGCTTCAATATGCTGCGATTGAAAAAGAGGTAATTGTGATCGGCATGGGGAATAAAGTAGAGATATGGAATCCGGAACAGTACCGGTTACAATTGTATCATGACCAGGCTGAATTCTCTGAAAATGTTCAGAAATACCTGGACAGTAGTGAATCCTGATGGCCTACCACATTCCTATCCTGCTTGAAGCGTGTATTAACGGATTAAATATAAAAATCGGGGGAACCTACGTGGATGCCACTTTCGGAGGAGGTGGTCATACAAAGGCCCTATTGAAAAAGGTAGGGTCAGGGAAAGTGATCGGGATTGACCAGGATGAAGATGTTGAAAATGAGGCTGAAATTATCAAAAGTGAAGCTTTTACGTTCATCCCCGGAAATTTCAGGCACCTGAAGCGATACCTTAAAATGATGCAGATCAAAGGCGTGGAAGGCATTCTGGCAGATTTGGGAGTTTCATCGCATCAGTTAGACGAGGGTTTAAGAGGGTTTTCAACTCGTCTGGAGGGCCCCCTGGATATGAGGATGAACAGGAAAGGGAAGCTGACGGCGGACAGCGTATTAAATACCTATAATGAAAAAGATTTGGCACGGGTATTTCATCAATACGGGGAAATTAAAAATGCAAAATCTCTTGCTTCAGCTATTGTATCGGCAAGAATCAACAAGCCGCTTAAAACAACCGCGGATCTTTTATCGGTCATAAAAAAATTCGCGCCTTCAAAAGCAGAATTTAAATATTATGCCCGTGTATATCAGGCGATAAGAATTGAGGTAAATGACGAGTTGGGAGCGTTAATGGATTTTCTCAATCAATGCCCTGCCTTGCTTAACAAAAACGGCCGACTGGCGGTCATTTCCTATCATTCACTTGAAGACCGTATGGTAAAAAACCTGATCAATTATGGGAATATTGAAGGGAAAGCCCAAAAAGATATCTATGGAAATCTTAACAGGCCTTTGCAACCCATAAATAAAAAACCAATTATTCCTTCCCCTGATGAGATCCAAAGAAATCCAAGGGCCAGGAGCGCTAAATTAAGAATAGCAGAAAGAAACTGATATGTCAATGAATTCTTATAAAGTAAACAATACTTCAGCGGAACAGGGCAGCCTGTTTTCCTGGCTTCAGCACAAACTCAGTCTTTCGGGTGTATTTGATGAAGGCATTCCCGCCCGATTTATACCGAAGATTCTTTTTGTAACCGTTTTGCTGGTCATTTATATCGGTAACAATCATTACTCGGAAAAAACCGCGAGAAAAATAGAACAACTGGAAACCCAGGTTGAGGAACTAAGGGCTGATTATACTTCCATGAAAGCCGATTACATGTATGCGAGTAAACAATCAGAGGTGGCTAAAAAAGTAAAAAAGCTGGGCCTTGAGGAAAATGAAACACCTCCCTATAAAATAGAAGTAGATAAAAGTGAATATTAGAAAATCCATATTATTAAGAGTTCGCATTGCTTTTCTGGCCTTCACCCTGTTCGGTCTAGCCGTAATCGGGAAGATTGTTTATTTACAGTTTTTTGAAGGGGACAAGTGGAAAGAATTAGCCGAAAAAATCGGGTTACAGTACCGGAAAGTGGATGCAACCCGTGGAAATATTTATTCCGATAACGGGAGTCTTCTTATCACTTCACTGCCTTTTTACAGGCTGGCATTCGATCCCACCATTGCCGATGACGGAGTTTTTCACAGTCAGATCGATTCGCTCTGTTCTGACCTGGCCGGATTTTTTAAAGACAAACCGGCAAGGGATTACAAGAGAATGATTATGGATGCCAGGAAAGAAGGAAAAGAATATATCGTCCTGAACCGTGAAGAAATTAAATACCAGGATAAAAAAAACATGGAGGACTGGCCGTTATTCAGATATGGCCGGATGGAAGGCGGCGTCATTTTTGAAAAGATCGACAAGCGTTTTTATCCTTTTTCAGACCTGGGGTACCGGACATTGGGCTATGTGAACGAATCCAATGAAGGGGCTGGCCTGGAATATAGTTTCAATTCTTATCTCGCCGGGAAAGACGGCGCAGCCTTATTTCAGAAAGTGGCCGGGGGAAGGTGGCGTCCGGTTTATGATGGGTCCGAAATCAAACCTGAAGATGGCTATGATATCCAGACCACTGTAGATGTAAACCTTCAGGATGTTGCGCAATCGGCGCTCACCAAAGCACTGAAGGAGCATGAAGCGGATTACGGCTGTGCCATTGTCATGGAAGTGCATACAGGCTATATTAAAGCTATTACCAATCTCAGCCGGACCGACAACGGGCAATATGCAGAACTTTATAATTATGCAGTCGGCCGCCAGGGTCTCACCGATCCGGGTTCCACTTTTAAATTAGCTTCTGTAATCGCCCTCTTTGAAAACACCGACCTCAAGGTAACGGATACAGTCGACACGGGTGACGGGAAATACCAATATTTCGATCAGATCATGGCGGATCATGTGCCTGGAGGTTTCGGCAAGATCACGGTAAAGGAAGCCTTCACCAAGTCGTCGAATATTGGCATTTCAAAATTGGTTTATGCTCACTTCGGCCAGAACCCTGAAAAATTTATAAAATTCATCAAAGGCATGGGGTTGGGCAGTCCCGTTGGTTTCCAGATGAAGGGAGAAGGTATTCCGTATATCAAGGATACCAGCGATCGTACATGGAGCAAGGTAAGTTTACCATGGATGTCAATCGGTTACGAGCTCACGATGACGCCCATGCATACCCTCACCTTTTATAATGCAGTGGCTAATGACGGCGTTATGATGCAACCCATTATTGTAAAGGATATCCTCAACAGGGGTCAGGTGGTAAAAGAATTTGACCCGAATGTGCTCAATAATAGAATTTGTTCTAAAAGAACGATCCGGATTGTGAAAGATCTGCTGCGGTCCGTAGTAACAGAGGGCACTGCCTCCAACATTCGGGACAGTTATTATCCTATCGCCGGTAAAACCGGTACGGCCCAGAAATTGGTAGACGGTCATTACGTAAAGCACTATTACACTTCCTTCGTAGGTTATTTCCCCGCTGATAACCCGATGTACAGTTGTATCGTCGTGATTGACAATCCCAAAGGTTATGATCAATATGGAAGGGATGTTGCCGCCCCGGTTTTCAAGGAAATTGCAGATAAAATATACGCCCAGGACCTCGCCTTACACGCGCCGATGAAAGATAATATCACGGCCGATGCCGGGATCTTCCCTGTCATCCGGGCCGGGAATAAAAGAGACCTGAGCCTGATATGCAATGATCTTGGTATTTCGAATCATGATATGACAGAAGACGACTGGGTACATACCTCCACGATTCCTAATGGAATTGATTGGGTAGGCAATGTATACAAACCTGGCCTTATACCCAATGTGGTAGGAATGACATTACGGGATGCATTGTACCTGTTGGAAAACGAAGGGATCAGGGTCAATTATTCCGGGTATGGAAGGGTAACCGCTCAATCCATTCGTCCCGGACTAAGGTCCGAGGATGGCTTAACCATTCAA
>CAYNCU010000063.1:0-19381 GCA_964395765.1 uncultured Roseivirgaceae bacterium
GGATTTAACTTAAAATCATATTTGAAAAGTTCCTGCCATTCATTTTCATGATGCTCCGGATTTTTTTTCCCTTCACCCCTTCCGGTGGTAGGAAGATTCACGGTCAAAGGCTTATTGAACTCATTCCCCTTGTCAACTACAATTGAATATTCAAGTTTGCCTTCTTCGCCCAGGTTTTCTTCAATGGCATTTCTAAGAATATGCACATAATGTTCTTCAAGCCATTCATAAAAGAATTGACTTGGAACCTGAATAGTAAGAATGTTGTTTTCAAAACGCAACGGGGTGATCGGAGCAAACCAGGTATTAAACGCCTGTTCTCCGACATTTTTCCTGATTGAATTCAGACAACGGTCCCATAAAATCTGATGATCTATTCTCATTTGCCCCGCATTTACTGGAATTGGCAGTTATAAAATTTAAAAAAGGGAGTCAAATTTCTAAAAAAAAGCAATAGAAAAGAACCTTCTCCGGTTGTTTTTTTCGGTTTCCTTTTAAAGCTTCATTCCGTACCTAATTTAAATATTTTTATTTTTAAAACCTTCCCGAAATATCTTTTCCCACAAGAATTTAAATTTAGATGAATTAAGTTCAGGAAATCGTTTGTATTCGTTTTTTCAGGCATTCGGCCGATTCTACCCTATAGCCGGCATGATTCTTCCCTGAATCCAATAAAAATAAAACTTACTCGTTTGTAATAAGCGTCCTTTATTTGTTACTTTTAAGAAAAAAAATATGCGCCTCAGAGGAAGAATACTGCCCGTTTTGTTCTGTTTTATCCTAATTATACCTGCACAAGCACAGAAATGGCAGAAATACATTGATAAAACCAATGACAAGTTCAATGACGGGGACTACAAAAAAGCGGAAAAATTCAATGAAAAATTGAAGAAGAGAGCACTCAAAAAGTTAGGGCCCGACAACCCTTACATGATCGATTACTACATTACCAAATCTAAACTTGAAATCGCAAACGGTGAATTTTCCAATTTTGATACCCAACTTAAACTGGCAGTTCAACTTTCTTTAAAGAATTTCGGTGAAAGCTCACCTCACCATGCTATGGAACTTCTTGAAGTTGCGGATCAATTCCGATGGTACGGGAATTACGTCGCTGCCTCTAAATATGCAGAACAGGCCTTACAAATCCTTCAACAGTCCGGCAATTACAAGGGAGCTTATAAAATCCGATGTGATTTTGTTATGATGCGAATCAAAGCAGGACAGGGCTTTTACCAGCAAGCGGTTGCCTTGGGGAATGGGATAAAGGAAGAGATGCTTAATGGTATAACCTCAAAAATCGTTCATTTCGATCCCGAGACCAAAACGGAAAAGGAAGCCAGTCCTACAAAGGATGAAGTGAAAGAACGGCAGACAAAATATGCCTTTCTCATTTCCTATATCGGGTATTGCTATGGTGAACGCGGGGATTTTACCCAGGCGGATTCGGTTTTCAATGCAGCCGAACAATGGATCCGGAAAAATAATCATAAGGTCTCACCGGAATACTCTCAGTTCCTTATGTTCAAGGGGGATATCGAAGACCTCCGGGGGGATTGGAAAGACAGCCGGAGTGATTTCAGAAATGCTTATCTAAACTTAAAAACGGTTCTGAAACCTGCTCATTACCTCATATATGATGCGCAGGAAAAATTAATTGAAACCTATACCACAATAAACAGGGATACCCGGGCCAATAATGAATTTACAGTATTTGACGCCGCAATACATAAAAATTTCAGCCGTCAAAGTATATATAAAGTAAGGTCCGACCTGCTTGATATGGAATTAAATCCAGAAAATCAAAGTCCCGGAACACAGGAAAAATATATTGCCGCCATACTCAATGTAAGCTTCCTGCCGGATAATCATCCTTTCAGGGAAAAAGTGCTTGACTACCTGATTGAAAACCAGACGGTCCAGGATAAATTCAAATCCTCGCTTTTTTATTTCAATAAACTGATATCCCTCCAGGATACCCTGTTAGGTGAAAACGCTCCGAATTACCATATAACACAGGTAAAACTCGGAACCTTTTACATGGATTATACCAATAATATTAATGACGCCAGGGATATCTATCTGAAGAGTTTCCGGAATGTGATCATGAATGAATTTACGGATACCCATCCTCTCATGGCTGATTTTTACCGGTTTTCAAGCCTGGTACATTACGAATTCGATCAGTTGGACAGTTCTGCTTTGGACATGCAAAAGGCGCTGGGCATTATTAAAAATAAATACGGACTCGAATCGGTTGAATACGGGAATGAAGTGGATAAAATAGCGGACCTGTATATAGATCTTTCAAAATTCAAGGAAGCGGAATCCTATATCGATACCGCAAATGATATATTGAAACATGAAGCCGAAGGGATGGATAAGACCTTATATGCCTCCTCGCTGGAAACGCAGGCCAAACTGCAAAAACTGGAAGGGGAATATGACGATGCCATAAGTACCATTAAAAAGTCACAAAAACTTATTAAAAGGGCGGATGTGCTTAACTACAATGATTTTAAAGGACTTGAAACATTGGCGGATGTAAATCTTAGTCTGGGTAAATATTCGAGTACGGAAGATCTTCTAACCCAGTCGCTCGAACAGAAGAAAAATATTTATGGTGACAGTTCCCGTTTTCTTATAGGACCTTTGCTGAATTACAGTGATCTTTTGATCATTAACGGCGATTACCCGAACGCCGGCAAAAACATTACCTATGCTACCAAAATCACTTCCGATGTTTACGGAGAAAGTAACAGTCATTATGCCAATTGCCTGATCGAGCAAGCCAAACTTAACCTGGCGCTGGGTGATTTTGAAGAAGGACAGCAGGATGCATCGGATGCTTATAATATTCAGAAAAAGGTTTTTAACAACAATAATGTGGCGGTTGCCAATTCTCTGTCACTACTCGGTGAAATCAGTTTTTATAAAGGTGAGGATATAAAAACCGTTGAAAACTATTTTCTTCTTTCCGAATCGGTAATCGTAAAATTGCTTGGAAGTGATAATCCTCTTTTCGCCGAAAATCTTAAAAATCTTGGAATTATCTATCTTGCCAAATCAGAATACCAGCGGGCTTTATCGGTATTGCAGCAGTCTAAAGCGATCTGGCAATCAAAAGCGGGGAAACATAACAATATCAATACAGCCGATATTGATGTGATCATCGGAGACGTATACTATGGTATGCGTGATTACCAGAATGCTCAAAGCAGCTACGAAGATGCTCAAAAACTGTACAGGAAGTTTTTCAATAAATCCCATCCCAAATATGTAAAGACCCTTTCCAAACTCAGTAAGGTAAGTTTTATGATGGGGGATACAAGAAATGCTAAAAATTATATTGAGGAGGCACTCGGCAATTACCTTCAGTTTATTAATGATTATTTCCCTTCCCTTTCGGAAAGGGGAAAAGCCAAATTCTGGAACTCCATAAAACCTGACTTCGAATATTATAATACGCTTGCCCTCAGAATGAGTGCCCAGAATCCGAAAATGATCGGAACTCTTTATGACAACGCACTGGCTACCAAGGCATTGCTGTTGAATTCCTCCATTAAGATCCGGGAAAGAATTTTGAATTCTTCCGATACCACACTCCATCGGTTATATTATGAATGGAAGGATAAAAATGAAGTGCTGACCAATGCCTTATCCATGAGCCCGGAAGAACAGCAGGAAGAAGGCATTAATCCGGATAAATTAAAATCTGAAATTGAAAATATTGAAAAGGAATTAAGCAGTCATACCTCAGGATTTGCCAACACTTATTCAAGGAAGAGCATCGGTTGGGAAAATGTGAAGGAATCGCTGGGGCCCAGCGAGGCGGCTGTTGAAATGATACGGTTCCGGTATTTTAACCATACATTTACCGACAGCGTCATCTATATTGGCGTTTATGTGACAGCCACTTCCAAAAACCCGGATTATTTTGTCTTTCCCGATGGAAAGTCTATGGAAACCAGATTTTTATCGGCATACCGGAATGCCATACGATTTAAAACCATCGACCAAACTTCCTATGATCATTTCTGGAAACCCTTTGAATTAACATTCGGCAAAGCAACCACGATTTATTTATCACCGGATGGGGTATTTAATCAGATTAACATGGAGGCCATCCCGACTCCCGATGGCCGCTTTGTGCTGGATAATTCCAATATTGTCCTGGTGAATAATACCAAAGACCTATTCCTTTCTCAGCAACAGTTAAAACAAACAGCCAATGCTAAAACTGCTACACTCGTTGGGAATCCGAATTTTTATGCTTCGAATAAGGATAAGTCAGAAATGCAGATTAAGGATGGATACGTTATTAAACAGCTTCCCGGCACCGAAGAAGAAGTAAAAGAGTTAGGTAATATCCTCACGACGGACGGCTGGAAAACAAAAGATTATCTGCAAGACAGTGCCACAGAAACCAACCTGAAAAAAATTAATGACCCGGAGGTGTTCCATATTGCCACGCATGGTTTCTTCACCTCTCGGACGCCATTAAAAACCGAACTAGAAGGGATTCCATTAAGCAATTACGAAGCCCTTGAAAATCCCTTATTGCGGACCGGACTGCTATTATCGGGTGCCGGTGATGTACTCGCCGCAACGAGTTATAATTATAACATCGAAAGCGGAATTCTTACCGCTTACGAAGCGATGAACCTTAACCTGGACAATACCAGGCTTGTTGTTCTGAGCGCTTGCGAAACCGGTCTTGGCGATGTGGAAGAAGGGGAAGGAGTTTATGGACTACAGCGGGCATTCCTGGTAGCCGGCGCTAAAACGCTGATCATGAGTCTATTTAAAGTTTCCGACGAAGTCACCCAGAAATTGATGATTACCTTTTACAAAAAATGGTTAAGTACGGGCAATGAAAGACAGGCATTTGTCGATGCCAAAAAGGAAATAAGGAATGAATATATTTATCCGATTTACTGGGGATCATTCGTAATGATAGGATTGGATAGATAAGCGTAAATCTTACCCATTTCAATTTTCCGCCAAACCGTTCCTTTCAAGGAATTGCCGGTAAGCTTTTTTAAAATCGGCTACTTCCGGTGACATTTTTATTGCTTCCTGGTAATAGTTTTCAGCATTCAGCAGGAGATCCTTCTCTTCAAAAAAGGCAGCAATTATCAGTTTGTCAAGTGAACTATTATCTCCGATTTCGGATTTCAGTGAATCCAGTGATTGCCTGATGGATTCCGATTCCTGGTTGGTCAGCAATTTTATACTGTAATCATCCGAATGTTTCGAATTATCGTCTTTGAGCTTCACACTGAAAATAAGCAGCCGTTGTTCCTGGAAAACCGGTGTATCGATATTAAGCCTATAATAGGAATGAACCGTATTGGTTTCAAGAAGAACATCATTAAAGAGATCCTTGAATTCAATCACATACTCCTTGTTTTCACCCACCTTGTTCCATGAAAGTAAGGCACTATGCCCGAATAATCGGGCGGATGAAGGCATATCCACTTTTATTGCCAATTTCTCCGCCGATCTTTCAACGGCACCGGTAACGGCCATATTGTTTTTATTAGAAGATGGGTTGGTTAAATTACTGAGAATAAAATCGGCGTATTTCGAAGCAACTGTACTGGAACCGGCTTTAAGTTTTTCCTCCAGGTCTTTCACTTTATATTCGCCCGGGTCTTTTAATTCCAGCGTTCTTCCTGAAGAGTGAAGAAGTCCAAGGTAGGCATCGGCACCTACTTTTACAGTTTCACTTTCGTTGATTTCAGATCCGGTCTTTAGGTCAACCCAATGGTTGCCGGATAATACACTATTGCTTCCTTTGGCGCCAAGTACTTTAAAAGTGTAATTCTGGCTATACGCTATTTCAAAAGCAATTAAAAAGGTGATTGTTAAGGTAAATTTGATATTCATTGATCAGTTTTTAATTAAAACAAAAAGGGGTTCATGACAACCCCCTTTCGAATATATATAGAAAACTAAATTAATTTCCTAATCCGTTTCTGGCAAGAAATTCCTTATAAGCATTCTTAAAATCGTCAACTCCCGGTGACATCTCGATAGCATATTCGTAATTCGTAGCCGCATCGATAATAAGGTTATTTTCTTCATAGAAAGAAGCAAGAATGATCTTATCGAGTGCTGTATTATCCCCGATTTCCGATTTCAGGGAATCCAGTGAAGACTTAATGGATTCCGCTTCATCCCTGGTAAGTTTCTTAATGCCGTATTCACCGGAATGTTTGGAATCGTCATTCTTCAGCTTCACACTGAAAATGACCAATCGCTGATCTTTCAGCTTAGGATCATCAAAATTAAGTTTGATGGAAGGTTCATTGGTGGTAGTTTCCATGATAACCTCATCAAACATGTTTTTAAGGACAACATCATATTCGGGATTGCCTTCAACCGGTTTCCAGGTAATGATGGCATCGGGATTATATAATTCAGTTGAACTGGGGAGATTTACCTTGATGCCTGCATCGTCTGCCGATCTTTCGACGGCACCGGTAACTGCCATATTATTGCCTTGTCCGGAAGAATTGGTCATTTTACTAAGTACGAAATCGGCATACTTGGACGCAATGGATGCGGAACCTGAGCTCATTTTCTTTTCAAGGTCAGCAACCTGGTATTCACCCTCGTCTTTAAGTTCAAGCGTTCTTCCTGATGAATGCAATAAACCAAGATAAGAGTCGGCGCCTAATTTTACGGTTTCTCCTGCCTTAATGGTAGAACCGGTTTTCAGCGAAACCCAATTGTCTCCGGACTTTACTTCATTATCTCCTTTTGTACCCAAAACTTTAAAAGCATAGTCCTGGCCGAAAACCAACCCAATGGATAATACCAGTAATAAAGCGGTGGTTGTTAATTTAGTTTTCATCGATAAATTATTTAATTAATTAACTATTATTCCTCTTCTAATGTTAACAGGCTTGCACGTCCTTCCCTCGAAAACAGGTTCATGAAAACGCTGTAAAAGAATTCCAATCCGTCACCGGCAAGTCCTATTCCCGCAAAAGCAAGCGTTAAATTTAACTTTAAACTGAACCAATGGAAAAACATAATGATAAGAAACAGCAAAAGCATTAATTCGATCAGCTGTATCATTTTAGTCAGGCCGTCATACCACCTGGACATTTTTCGATATAAAACCGAAAAGAACATTATATTAAAAAAAACAATTATTATGCCAACGGAGGTCTCCAGCCAGATCGGAAGCACATTCACGTAATCCTGATGCAGAATCATAGAAATGATATTCGCCCAGATCACGACACCGTACATATCCGGATAGGCCTTCCCGGCATATTGTTTATTCATGGGAGTATAAAATTTATCCTCAAACTCTTTATCATTATTGGAGAAATTACTTCCCATGAATCCGACAAGAACGATTTTATTATTTAATACCGAAGGCACAAAATTCTCATTAAAAATGTCGTCGACATCCAGGGCAAAAAACTGTTGGGCAATTTTATTATTATAACCGGAAGCCACATAATTACCCCGGTAGTTGATCACCTCCGTATTGTTTTTCCTGGCTAGAAATTTTTGAGTTACCTCCGGATTATAGACATCGGCGATTCGAACGGCAAAGGATAGCTGCTGCTTATTCTTATCGCCTTTAAAATTATATTCAGGCATGAACACACGGGTGGTTTTGGGGGCATCCTGCGATTGGGCAGTATTATCCGTTATAAGGTTTACGTAAGAATTGTACGTCGCATTATCGCTGAACATAGGAATAGAATAGGCCATAGAATCCCACAAATTGGTATTATTATTATATCCCTCCAGTTTACATCCCAAAACTATATTTGAATTTTCCTTTGCATTCAAAATGGCTCCCTGCAACATCATATCCCCTATGGTATCCGGTTTGGGAGCCAGGAACCTTGCATCAACCCCAATTACTTTCGGATGATATTTGGTGATAATATTGATTTCCTGAGCAATTCCTCTCCGGTTCAGATTACCAAGATTTACAAGTACCACATTGGTATCGGCTTTGGGAGTTTCCCTTAAACGGGAGAAAACCACATCTGTAAACTGCATATCTCCTAATGCATCACCTATCGGATCAAACAAATTAAATATCCCGAATGCAGATACCTTGTAGATCACCAAAATGAGCAAAAAAATGAATAATGTTCCCAGGAATGAATCTTTCCAGAGCTTCACCATTTATATCCCCTTTTATTAAAATAATACAGTTTTTTATTTGAATAATAAAACTAAAAAATTTAATGCAATTATCTTAATTAAAATTCAATTAATTCTTACAGAAGTAATAGGTCTTAAGATTAAAGGGAACCAATTAGCTTAAAAAATGCCTAAATGAGGCCATTATAAGTGTTTTTTAAAAATAGATTAACCTATATTATCATAATTAACAGGAAAATAATCGATAATAACCGGAATCCATGTAAAAACCCATTTTTCAATACACGAAGTATATCCGGTAAGGCTTCCATACCAAATTTTATGGGTTTTAGCTGAATACGTGATATTTTCCCAAATTCATGACAATGTGTCATCCATACCCCCCCTCACCACCCCTTGGCATATCCCTTGATAGAATAAAAAGGAATTAAAAAGTAATATATAATGGGAAAAATTATTGGAATCGATCTTGGAACAACAAATTCATGCGTTGCTGTTATGGAAGGTAATGAGCCTGTTGTAATCCCCAACAGCGAAGGCAGGAGAACAACGCCATCAATTGTAGCATTTCTTGATAATGGCAATGGCGAGAGAAAAGTGGGTGATCCGGCCAAGCGTCAGGCAATAACCAATCCTCATAACACGGTCTCGTCCATCAAGCGTTTTATGGGCAAGAAATATCAGGAGGTACCTGCTGAAATTAAAATGGTATCTTTCAATGTAGAAAAAGGCAATAATGATACCGTAAGGGTAAAAATAGGTGACCGGTTATATACACCGCAGGAAATATCAGCCATGGTTCTTCAAAAAATGAAATCAACCGCGGAAGATTACCTGGGAACAACCGTTACGGAAGCCGTGATTACCGTACCTGCATATTTCAATGATTCTGAAAGACAGGCAACCAAGGAAGCCGGCCAGATAGCCGGGCTGGATGTAAAAAGAATTATAAATGAACCTACTGCCGCTGCTTTGGCCTACGGACTTGATAAAAAGAACAAAGACATTAAAATAGCAGTATTTGACCTGGGTGGCGGAACATTCGATATCTCCATTCTTGAATTAGGCGAAGGCGTATTTGAAGTTAAATCCACCAACGGAGACGTACACCTGGGTGGCGATGATTTCGATAAATGTGTGATTGACTGGCTTGCCGATGAATTTCAGAAGGACGAGGGAATCGATCTTCGTAAGGACCCAATGGCCTTACAGCGACTTAAGGATGCTGCTGAAAAGGCAAAAATTGAACTATCCAGCTCTTCCAGTACAGAGATTAACCTTCCGTATATCATGCCGGTTGACGGAATTCCAAAACACCTGGTGCGTACTTTATCGCGCGCTAAATTCGAACAACTGGTTGATCATCTGATCCAGCGCACTTTAAAGCCGTGCGAAAAAGCATTGAGCGATGCGGGTATGCAGCCTGCTGATATCGATGAAGTGATTCTTGTGGGCGGGTCTACCCGTATGCCCAAGGTTCAGGAAGTAGTTGAGAATTTCTTCAAGAAAAAACCTTCCAAAGGTGTTAACCCTGATGAAGTGGTTGCTGTAGGTGCAGCTATCCAGGGCGGCGTACTGACAGGAGAAGTCAAGGATGTTTTGTTGCTGGATGTTACGCCGCTTTCCCTGGGAATCGAAACTTTAGGAGGTGTCTTTACAAAATTAATTGAATCGAATACTACGATTCCTACCCGGAAATCCGAAATATTTTCAACTGCCTCTGACAGCCAGCCTTCGGTAGAAATCCATGTATTGCAGGGCGAAAGGGCTATGGCCAAGGATAACCGGACGATCGGAAGATTTCACCTGGATGGAATACCACCCGCTCCAAGGGGGATCCCCCAGATTGAAGTTACCTTCGATATTGATGCCAATGGAATTCTTCACGTTTCCGCAAAAGACAAGGGAACGGGAAGGGAACAGAAGATCAGGATTGAGGCTTCCTCGGGGCTCACGGAACAGGAAATCGATAAAATGAAAAATGAGGCTAAAGCCAATGCCGAAAGCGATAAAAAAGAGCGCGAAACCATAGATAAGGTCAATGCGGCAGATTCCCTGATATTCCAAACGGAAAAACAATTGAAAGAATACGGGGATAAGATATCGGAGAAAAATAAAACCGCCATTACCAAGGCACTTGAAAAACTTAAAGAAGTACACAAGAATAAGGATATTCCCGGTATAGATGCTGCCATGCAGGAACTGAACAACAGCTGGCAGGCAGCTTCACAGGAAATGTATGCAGCATCCGGAGGGGCATCTGCACAGGGAGCCACACCACCACCTCCTTCCGGCAATGGTGAAGAATCCGCCGGAAAGAAAGGATCAAATTCTCCCGGCGATGTTTCCGATGTGGAATATGAAGAAGTCGACGATAAAAAATAAAAATAAGCAATAAAAAAAATCCACCTGACGGTGGATTTTTTTTATTGCTTATAAAGCAGGCACATCAAATCGAGGCAATTTTCAAGATTGTCCGAAACCAGGTAATCTTTATAGGATATTTCGCTGACCAGTCCGGAATTACCTTTGTTTAGTTTATTCCGGTTCAGACGGTTCATCAGGTCATAAGGAATCCTCAGAAAAGCGGCCGGTAACCGGTATTGAAGATTCAGAATATCAAAACGCGTAATCCTGCGAACAGACCTTTTATTTTCTTCATAATAATTCATCACCTTTTCATTTCCCGTAATGCCCTGCATTTCCGATTTACTAAAAATCCCGGATACCTTTTTCAATAATTCATCTGCAAGATATTCCCTGACATGCCAGGGATTTCTTGTCAGCGACATACTCCGGTTCGGGGTCGTGACAATGGCCATTCCTCCCGGGCGGAGAACCCTGTGAATTTCCTGCAAATAAAGTACGTCATCCTTTATATGTTCAATTACCTGGAAGCTGATACAACAGTCAAATGAGTTATCTGCCAATCCTTTCAGCGGTGGAAAATTCATCGGCCTGAATTGGCAATCTTTATATTTTGACGATAAATCATCAATCACAGACCCGATTTTATCGACGCCCAGGTAAGAATTCACCTGCGGCCGTATCACCGCTATTCCACGCCCTTCACCACAACCGGTTTCAATAAGATCGCCGTGAACAAGATCTTTTACATGAAAATAGGGCATCAGCAAACGCTGGTGTATAGGATTATCGGAAACAAGATTGTCGGAAGTGATTTCTGTTGTGTATACTTTCATGAATCGAAATAAAATTTCGGCGGTTAACTATGCAAATATCTTATGTTTTTATAATCTTTATCCGTATACAAACTTTTCTCCGGGCAATATTATGATGAAAATTCCGGCCTTCAGTATTTTTTTTCTTTTTTTAATTCTCCTTAATACCCCGGTTTTGGCACAGGGAGCCCTTAAGAACCAGGACCTTGCCTACAAATATGACCCTTACCGGGAAGTAGGGTTTGATTATCATGTGGTTGAATCCGAAGATTCCTTTCATCTTTACTTTAGTCTTGATTTTGTTAAACCGGTAGATCTGGATAAGGATTTTCATATATTTTATGAATTGAGAAAGAATTATTCCGATAAGGGAGCTGGGGCAGCCATTACCCTCACCATGGAAAAAAATTGCATCAACCATGATTATAGTTCCTATCTGTTTTATACTTCGATTCCCCGGGATTCCGGTAATAATTTATTGCTCTTTCACATTGTGAAAAAAGGCGGCGAATACCATTATTTATATGATGTGCCATTGAATCTTTCGCTGCTTTCCTCCAATCCTTCTATACCGTTCCATTATTCAACGCTCACGCTTTTTTCATCGACGCATGTACCGGTTATCCGGTCCTTTCTACATACGGGTGACAGTGTGTTTATTCATTCCGGAAATCCCGCAGTCCATGAAGTATATGTATATTGGTATAAACACAATTTTGAGCCGGCGGATCCGCCCATGTCACTGATCAATAAAAAAGTAGGAAAGGAACTTAACTATGATTCCCTGTTTGAAATCGACACCGGTAAGGTTTTTACATTTCCCGGAAGGGGGCTTTATTTTATACAATCGGACACTTCTTCGACAACCGGAATTACGATCCGGTGCCAGGAAGGTCATTATCCCAAACTTGTATTAATGGAGGATATTTTTGAGCCCATTATATATATGAGCACCGAAGACGAACTAAATACGCTGAAGAATTCCAGTGACAAAAGAAAAACCTTTGAATCTTATTGGCTTAAGATCGCCAAAACACAGGAAAGAGCAAGGAAAATTATCCGCGGATATTATGATAATATTGAAGAGGCGGATAATTTTTTCACTTCCTATAAAGAAGGCTGGAAAACGGACATGGGAATGATTTATATATTTTTTGGCGCTCCTGATGCAGTTTATAACAATGGCCTGACAGAAAAATGGTTATATGGAAAAAAAGGGAATTACCCGTCGGCAATTTTTATCTTTGACAGACTGTTAAATGTATTTTCTTCCAAATCCTATATCCTTGAAAGAAATGAGAATTACCGTTCACTTTGGTTTCAACGAATAGACCGATGGAGAAAAGGCGCTTTATAAAAAAACCCGGTGAAAAATCAAACATGGATTTCGTGTTCGGGGTCCGGCCTGTGCTTGAAGCAATCGATGCCGGTAAGGAGATCGACAAAGTGATACTGCAAAAAGATTTAACCGGGAACACGACCCGTGAATTAAAATCAAAGTTACTTGAATATAAAATACCTTTTCAGCAGGTACCGCCTGAAAAACTGAATAAAATCACCCGTCAAAATCACCAGGGAGTTATCGCTTTTATTTCAAAGATCAGCTATGCCTCCCTGGATCATATTGTTACTTCTGCATTCAATTTCGGTCAATCGCCACGGATCATAATACTCGACCGTGTCAGTGATGTAAGAAACTTCGGGGCTATTGCAAGGACTGCTGAGGGGCTGGGATTTGATGCTATTATAATACCCTCCAGGGGAAACGCACAGATCAATGAAGATGCCATGAAAGCCTCATCCGGGGCCCTTCATTATATCCCGGTGTGCAGGGAACAAAATCTTCCAACAACGATTACCTACCTGAAAGAATGCGGAATTCAGGTAGTTGGTTGTACGGAAAAAGCTTCCGAAAGCCTGTATAATCTTGATCTTTCCGGGCCTGTCGCCTTATTGTTCGGGTCGGAAGAAGATGGTATTTCACCGGCATTGCTAAAATCAGCGGATCATCTTGTGCAAATTCCTATGAATGGGAAAATAGCTTCGCTTAATGTTTCAGTAAGCGTCGCCATTGTCGCCGCTGAAGTTATACGTCAATCAAGAAAATGATTCCGGGCTTCCGACTTCCGGAGCAATAAATTCGCTAAGTCAATTCCATCCGCCACCAAGCGATTGATAAATAGCAACACAGGATTGAAATTGTCTTCTCCGGGTATCAATTAATTCAAGCCTGGCCTGTAAGGCTTCTTTTTCAGCCGTAAGAACTTCAAGGTAACTGGCTTTACCTGTTTTGAATAAATCCGTTGAAGTTTCAATCGCCTGGGTCAGTTCATCCACTTCACGGTTTTTGAGCTCATATATTTTATCCAGGTTCTTAATATCGGATAATTCATTATACACTTCCACATATCCGTTCAGTATACTATTCTGGTAATTAAACATAGCTTCCAGTTGTACCGCTTTAGCCCTCTTAAAATCAGCTTTTATTGCATTCCGGTTTAAAATCGGGGCTGCCAGGTCGCCCGCCAAGGTATAGGCAATAGATTCTGGCGAGAGAAACAGGTACGCCGGATTGAAAGCATCAAATCCATAGGTGCCGGTAATGTTTAAAGAAGGAAAAAATGCGGCCTTAGCGGCTTTCAGATCAGCCTTGGAAGCTTCCAGATCATATTCGGCTTCACGTACATCCGGGCGGTGTTCCAGCAATTCGGAAGGAACTCCCGTATGTATAATATAAGGTATGGAATCAGTGAAAGCGGAGGTGTCCCGGCTGACAGGCTGCGGATATCTTCCCTCAAGGAAATTTATTTTATTTTCCATTCCTGTAATTTCCATCTGGTCCTCCCTTTCCAGACCCTGTGAATTAAGTAGTTGGGCTTTAAATTGCTTTACAGCCAGTTCATTGGCTACTCCGGCCTCTTTTTGAGCCTGAACGATAGCCAACGCGTTTTCCTGTAGTTGTATGGTTTGTTCTATAATCTTTAAACGGTTGTCCAATGCCAGCAAGTCGTAGTAAGAGTCCGCGATTTCCGTGATAAGGTTTGTGGTGACGAGATTCTTCCCTTCAACGGAGGACAAATAACGGGCCACCGCAGCTTTCTTGCTGTTTCGAAGCCTTCCCCAAAGATCTATTTCCCAAGCGCTTTGAATTCCCAGATTGTAATCTTTCATATTTCTTTTGAGAGGCGCTCCGGTAGCATATTCCCCTCCTGCATTTCCGGCCCAGGCCGCAGAATAATTTCCCAACTGACCTACGCCTGCCGAGCCAAACGCATTGACCATCGGGAAAAATTGTCCCTTACTGAACATGACCCCCGCACGGGATTCCTCAACCTTCTGCAAGGCAATTTTCATATCCCGGTTATTATTCAATGCAAAATCAATGAGGTGGACCAGGCAGGTATCGGTAAAATAATTCTTCCATTTTATATTTGCCGAATTCAGGGTATCGGAGTTGGTTCCGTTAAAGCTTCCGGGAATAGAGGGGAACTGACCGGTTGTATCGGGAAGTTTATTCACGTTACAACTTACTATTGAACATAAGACCAAAAAAAATAAAGACAGCCGGAAGCATTTATTTATCATTCTCATTTCAATTCAAGTTCTTCGATTAACTCTTTTTCTTCATACTTATCTTTGCCGGCAAACATTTCGGATAGTCTGGTAAAGACCACATACAAGCCGGGAATAATGACAACCCCCAGGATCGTACCGAAAATCATTCCTCCGGCGGCGGCTGTTCCAATGGTCCTGTTTCCATTCGCTCCTACCCCGGAAGCCAGCATCAGGGGAATCAGGCCTGCGGTAAAGGCGAATGAAGTCATCAGGATCGGCCTTAACCTCGCCATAGCTCCTTCTATAGCAGCCTCTGTTATAGACATTCCACCGCGATGGCGCTGGTTCGCAAATTCAACAATAAGGATTGCA
Source organism: uncultured Roseivirgaceae bacterium (assembly GCA_964395765.1). Taxonomy (GTDB): domain Bacteria; phylum Bacteroidota; class Bacteroidia; order Cytophagales; family Cyclobacteriaceae; genus DATDPY01. The sequence goes on from CAYNCU010000063.1 coordinate 15,255, forward strand.
TTTTTACCCAGGATTCCAATCAGCATTAAAAAAGCTACCTGCGCGTAAATATTATTATTCAGGTTCAGCATCCAGAGGAAAAAAAACGAACCGAATATGCCGACGGGAAGAAACAGGATCACCGGCAGGGGCAACAGGAAACTTTCATATTGAGCCGCAAGGATCAGGAATACGAATACGAGCGAAATTATAAATATATAGATCCCCTTGCTCCCGGAAGAAACTTCATCAAGTGATATTCCTGACCATTCAAAACCGTAACCCTTTGGAAGTTCTTTGGCCGCCACTTGCTGAACTGCCTTTATCACATCCCCGGTGCTGTAACCCGGCGCTGCGTCCCCGCTGATCTGTGCGGCCGTATACATATTATATCGGATAATTTTTTCAGGGCCATAGACTCGATCCATATGCATAAATGCCGAATAGGGAACCATTTTCCCATTATTGTTTTTTACATACAGTTTCATAATATCCGCTGGGGTTTCCCGGTATTGGGGATCAGCTTGCACCATTACTTTAAACATTTTTCCAAATCGTATAAAATTACTGGCATACTCACTGCCCACCAGGATCTGCAGGTTTTCCATTGCATCACTTACGGTTACCCCTTTCTGGGCTGCTTTCTGGTAGTCGATAGAAAGCATATACTGGGGAAAGCTTGCGTCAAAGATGGTAAAAGCGGATTGTATTTCCGGGCGTTTTTTCAGGTCCCCGATAAAATGATCGGTAACCTCCTGCATCCCGGCCATATCATCGGATCCCGATTTATCTTCAAGATACATCTCAAAACCTCCTGCATTGCTGTACCCGGGAACCGGAGGAGGGGCAAAAAATTCCAGTTCTGCCGATTTAATCTGTTTTGTTTTATTATACATCATATCGATAATGTCATCGACTGACGATTTTCTGTCGTTCCAGCTTTTAAGGTTAATTATTAATGTACCGTATATCGGACCGGTACCATCGGCCAGAATATTTTGTCCGGAAAGAGAAGAAACCGATTGCACAGCCTCCAGGCCGTTGGCTATCTGCTGCACTTCATCCACCACTTTTTCCGTTCTTTCCAGGGTAGCTCCTTTGGGCAGGGTTATGGTTGCATAAACAGTTCCCTGGTCTTCATTGGGAATAAATCCAGTAGGAATAGCCAACGACAATCCCAATGTGCCAAAGCTGAACAGAATCAGGACTGTAAATGTTACCATTCTTCGGTTTACAATGGTTTTTATCAGGCGGCTGTATTTATTTTCTGATTTTGAATAAAAATTATCAAATGCCACAAGAGCCTTCGTAATCAGGTTTCCATTGGATTTATGCTTTTTAACCACCGGTTTTAAAATCAGCGCACATAACGCCGGAGATAGCGTAAGAGCCGTTACCCCAGATATAATAATGGCAATCGCCATAGTAACTGCAAATTGTCTGTAAAACACACCTACCGGCCCACTCATGAAGGTAACCGGAATAAAAACCGCTGCCATAACGAGCGTCATTGCGATGATGGCTCCCGAAATTTCCTTCATCGCCTGTTCCGTCGCCTTCAATGGGCTTAACCCGCTTTTTTCCATTTTGGCGTGAACGGCCTCCACTACCACGATGGCATTATCTACTACGATCCCGATGGCCAATACAAGTGCAAAAAGCGTAATCATATTGATGGAAAGCCCGAAAAACTGCATAAAGAAAAAAGTTCCGACCAACGACACCGGAACAGACAGTGACGGGATAAGTGTGGACCTGAAATCCTGTAGAAAAATAAATACGACAAGGGAAACGAGAAGAAATGCTTCTACAAATGTTTTCAATACTTCCCGAATGGAAGCATCGAGAAACTTTGAAACATCATAACTTATGTTATAGTCCATGCCGGGAAGAAAAACATTCTTTTTCAGTTCACTCATTCGCTCCTTGACCCTGGCTATAACTTCCCGTGCGTTTGATCCGGGTAATTGCTTTAACATAATGGAGGCGCAGGGGTGCCCGTTATCTTTTGCCTTCACGTCGTAAAAAACGGTGCTCAGGTCAATATCCGCCACATCCTTAAGCCTGATCAGTCTTCCGTCCGGGTCGGCCCGGAGAATAATATCTGCATACTGGCTCTCCTTTGTAAACTTTCCCGGATAGAGGAGTGCGTACTCCAGAGACTGCGGCGTCTTTCCTGAGCTCATTCCCACCTGCCCGGGAGCCGCTTCAATGTTCTGTTGTTGAAGTGCATCAATGACCTCTTCGGCAGAAATATCATAAGCGGTTAGGCGGTCCGGTTTTAACCAGATGCGTATGGCATATTCCCGCTGGCCCATTACGTCAATAAAACCTACTCCCTCAATTCTTTTCAGTTCATCGTAAATGTTGATTTGGGCAAAATTGTAAAGGAATTTTTCATCCAGGGTAGTATCGGAACTAGTGATGTTAAGGTACATAAGCATACTGTTCACTTCCTTGCCGATTTCTACCCCGTTTTCCCTGACTTCCACGGGAAGTGACCCTTCAACCGTCGACACCCTGTTCTGAACATTGACGGCGGCCATGTCAATATCAGTTCCGGTCTTAAACCTCATCTGAATACTTGCCGTACCGTCATTACCGGCCGTAGAAATCATATATTTCATGCCGGGAACACCATTGATTACTCTTTCCAACGGTCTTACAACGGATTTAATCAAGGTCTCGGCATTCGCCCCCGGGTATTCCGCGTTGACATTCACTTCGGGAGGTGCTATATCGGGAAATTGCGTTACAGGTAAATCGGATATGGCCAGAAATCCAAGCAAACCGATAATGACAGAGATAACTATCGATAGGACAGGCCTTCGAATGAATCGGTTAAACATTTAGCGTCTAAAATAGTAAGGTGAATAATTATTGAAGTGTCGGAAAAATTTTATTCCGTTGGAGGCTGTTTCTTCCCGGCCATAGCCAGTTGACTTTCCTGGCTCTGCGGCAAGAATGATACCAGCTGATAGTTCACTTTGTCACCATCCCTGACACTCTGAATGCCCTCGTAAATAATTTTATCTGCAGCTGTCAGACCTGATTTAAGAATATAGATATTCGGCAGGCTGATAAACGGAACAATTGATTTTCTGACAATCGTGTTATTATCATCGAGCGTGAAAACATATATCTTATCCTGGACATCGAATGTGACTTTTTGAGGAATAATAATTGCATTTTTTATTTCTTTCCTGATCCTGACCAGGCCAGTAGCTCCTTCTTCCAGTAAATGACCGGGGTTGGGGAAGGAAGCCCTGAATGTCATGTTCCCTGTTTCCTTGTCGATATTATTATCAACTGACTCAATTTTTCCCGGGTAAGGATATAGTTGTTGATCAGCAAGCACAAGATTAACTTTCTGCCCTTCAGGATTATGATCAATTCCATCCCGGTTCTCATCCTGATTATTATTTTCGCCGGATGCAAGGTCAGTTTTGCTATTCAGTCCGGAAGTCATAATATTAAGATATTCATTTTCCGATACGTTGAAATACGCATATACACTCGAATTGTCGGCGATCGTGGTAAGCAAAGAACCATCCTCAACGAGGCTCCCGGTTTTATTGGGGATCCTGCCGATTATTCCATCAAACGGGGCAACTATCCTGGTACAGGCAAGTTTTATCTTTGCGCTTTCCATTTGTGAACGCGCTTCATCTACTTTTGCATTCAAGGCATCATATTTCGATTGCGCCAGCTCGAGCTCTGTTTCTGAAACAACGTTTTTCGAAAGCAGCAATTTTGTGTTCTGCAATTCTACCTCGGCTGTACGGGCATCAGCAATTGCACTTTTCAATTCGGATTGCGCATTCATTAACTCCGCCTCATATTGTTCGTTGTTTAGGCTGAATAAGAGTTGTCCTTTTTTCACGGATTGACCTTCATCAACGTAAACCTTGTCAAGGAAACCTTCTATTTTCGATCTAAGTTCAACATATTTATTCGCCTGAATATTGGCGACATAATCCGATGTATAAGACGTGTCCATCACCAGGGGATGGGTGACCGGGTAAACATTTCGGCCGGTATCATTAATATTAGGCCGGGCCGATAACCGTGTAGAAAGATTTTTGGTTGAATAGGCGATAATGAATAAAAGAATGCAAATACCCAGAGAGACCAACAGCGTTTTCTTT
>CAYNCU010000064.1:0-19171 GCA_964395765.1 uncultured Roseivirgaceae bacterium
CCATCAACATTGAAGGATCAAAGGAAGGGTTAACCTTTATTCCCGTTTCATCGGCCTTGCGCAGGATAGAGGATATCCTGGCATGCGTATATTGGATAAAAGGCCCGGTGTTTCCCTGAAATTGTATCGATTCTTCCGGGATGAACATCATCCTTTTTTTGGGATCTACTTTCAGGATAAAATACTTGAGCGCTCCCATGCCGATCATATGGTAGAGTCCCGATAACTGCTCTTCAGAAAAATCTTCGATCTTACCCAGTTCCTGTGTGTGTACAGCGGCGGAATTGTACATTTCTTCCATCAGGTCGTCCGCATCCACCACGGTCCCTTCCCGGGATTTCATTTTGCCGGAGGGAAGGTCAACCATGCCGTAACTTAAATGATACATGCCGTTTGCATAGGGCCGGCCGAGTTTTTTCAATATGCGAAAAAGAACGTCAAAATGGTAATCCTGTTCATTCCCGACCACATAAATCGAACGTTCGAAAGGAAAATCCCTGAACCTCATTTCAGCAGTACCAAGGTCCTGGGTCATATATACGGAAGTTCCATCGGAACGCAGCAGTAATTTTTCATCAAGCCCTTCCTGGCTTAAATCAATCCAAACCGAACCGTCTTCTTTTTTAATCAGGACACCCTTATCCAACCCTTCCCGGACCACATCTTTGCCCAGCAGGTAGGTTTCAGACTCATGATAGATCTTATCGAAACTTACCCCCATGCGGCGGTAGGTTTCATCGAATCCCTCGTATACCCATCCGTTCAGTTTTTTCCATAGGGAAATAATATGCGGATCTTTTTCTTCCCATTTTCTAAGCATTTCCTGGGCTTCTAGGATCAACGGGGCCTGCTTTTCCGCTGTTTCCGGATCGTCGCCCATGGCTTCCAGTTCCCGTACTTGTTTCCTGTATTCCTGTTCAAATAACACGTAATATTTCCCGATAAGATGATCCCCCTTGATACCCGAACTTTGAGGCGTTTCCCCGTTCCCGAAGCGCTCATAGGCAAGCATGGATTTACAGATGTGAATGCCCCGGTCGTTAACGAGGTTTACTTTCATCACTTCATGGCCTGTGGCTGAAAGAATTTCAGCAAGGGAGGAGCCAAGGAAGTTATTTCTCAGGTGTCCGAGGTGCAGCGGTTTATTGGTATTCGGGGAGGAAAATTCTATCATTACCTTTTTTCCATTACCGGGGAATTTACCCCAGTCACTTTTGTTATATCCTGCACTGAATATTTCCATCAAGGAAGCATCGGAGATCGTAAGATTCAGGAAACCTTTAACGACATTGAATTTTTCTATAATCCCGGAATTTTCAGAAAGATGATTTCCAATCAGGCGCCCGATTTCTTCCGGATTTTTCCGTGTGACTTTCAGGTAAGGGAATACGACAAAAGTATGAGAACCTTCGAATTCCTTATTGGTGGGCTGCAGCTTAATGCTTTCCAGTTCAACCGTGTGGTTGAATTTTTCAGCCAATGCTTTTTGAATACCCTGCCGGAGGAGAAGATCAATATCCATGATTGCCGGAAAATAATTTATACGGGGGCCAAATTTCGTTAATTTATTTTAATTTCCTCATCATTACCGGATCGGTTTGTTCGGTAATGATTCTGGCTGCCTCGTGAATATTGGCAGCATAACGGTCAGCAAAAGGATACTTGCTCGGGTATCCGATAAACAAGGTCCTGATTCCCATTTTCCGCGCAGGCATCATATCCCGTTCACTGTCTCCAATCATCCACGACCTGGAAATATCAATGTTATACTTGGCGATGGCTCTCTCAAAAAGAAGGGTCCCCGGCTTCCGCGACAGGGATTCAGTTACTTCAGGATGATAAGGGGAGTAATAAAATTCATCGATGATATAACCGGTTTTTTCGTAGAGAATGGTGTTGCATGTTTCCATATCTTTCCGGGAATAAATTCCCCTGGATATCCCGGATTGATTGGTAATTACGATCAACCTGTATCCACGCTGTTTTAATAAATGTAAGGCCTGGGGTACACCTTCCGGGATACGGAAATCCTCAGGTTTAAAAGTGTACACTCCCCGTTCTTCATTCAACACACCGTCCCTGTCCATAAAAATACATGGATGCATAAACAAGCACTTAAAATCCAACAAACATAATACTAATGAGGTAGAAAAAAATCAACCGATTTCAATCACCACGTCATCGGTTACCGGGTGGCTTACACAGGTCAGCACATAACCTTCGGCTATTTCCTCCTCGGATAAGCCATCCGGGTCATCCATCTTTACCTTTCCGGAAATCAATTTTCCCCTGCAGGCAGTACATAATCCGCTCTGGCAGGAAAAAGGCATATTCAGATCCGCATCCAGTGCGGTTTCCAGGATATAATTTCCGGGTTCAACCGTAATTTTAAATTCTTCCCCGTTTAGCAGGATGGTCACTTCACGGCTTTCTATTACCTGGTCTACCGGGGATGCTTCCTTCTGTTCATGCGTCGCCGCTTTGGTTGATGCCGTCACATAACTTTCCTTATGAATGGCATTATGCGGGAAGTTCATAAGCGTGAGCTGGTCAATTATCGTATCCATCATATCGTGTGGTCCGCAAAGATAAAAAACAGGTTCTATGTTTTTTTCTTTGGCGATTTCCTGCATCAGGTTTTGTACATCCTGCCCCGAAATTCTTCCTTTCATGCCGGCCCAGCCTTCCGTAGGTTGCGAGAGGATATGAGTAACCCTGAAGTTCGGGAATTTTGACAAATATTGATCGATAATACCCTTATAAATAATGGATTCTTCATTCCGGTTCTGGTAGATCAGCGTTACCTGGCTTCCCGGTTCCTTAAGCAATACGGATTTACCAATAGAAAACAACGGCGTAATTCCGCTACCGCCTGCAAACAGCACAACATGCCTTTTTGCTTCCGGGTTAATGTCGATGGTGAAATTGCCTTTCGGCTCCATGGCTTCGATCAGGTCACCGGGTTTTATTTTTTCATTAATGTAATTCGAGATCTTGCCCTGGTCCACTCTTTTGACCGTAACGCCCAGGTCCGTATCGGAATACGGCGAAGTGCTTAAAGAATAAGACCGTCTGATATCTTCTCCGTCGATCTTGAAAATCAGCGAAAGGAACTGACCGGGTTTATAAGTGATTTTATTATCAGGGTTTTCAAAAATAATGCTGATTGCATCCCTGGTTTCAACTATAATATCCTTGACGAGCAATTGAAAATAGGCTGCTCCCGGACCGGATTTTTTTTCCTTTTTCTTTCTCTTGAAAAAACTTAACACCATAATTTTTTAATCTCGCAAAGTTCATGAATAAATTAAACTTTTGTGGGAATAAAGAAGAAATTCTTAATCCTGCTCCTGAATCAAACAAAATACAATCCACTATGTTTTATTTAAATTTTTACCGGCCGTTAAAGGTCTATAATGGTTACCTTTCTCGCACTTGTCTAATAAGCCGGTATCTATGGATTAATTCAGGCTTAATCCCTACCTTTGCTATTTATTTTTCAATGATGAACGACCATGGCCTGATGTCCATTTCCCCTGTGGATGGACGATATAAAAACCTTACACAGTCGCTGGCGGAATATTTTTCGGAATTCGGCCTTTTCAAATACCGTCTCCAGGTGGAAATCGAATACTTTATTTTTCTCAGCCGGCAGTCGCTCCGAGGATTTCCTTCGCTGGATAATAACTCGGTTACAACTTTGAGAAAAATTTATTCGGAATTTAGTCTTGAAGATGCCGAAAAAATCAAATCGATCGAGAAAATCACCAACCATGATGTAAAGGCCGTGGAATATTTCCTGAAGGAAAAACTTACTTCCCCTGAAATTTTAAAACACAAGGAATATATCCACTTCGGCCTGACTTCGCAGGATATAAATAATACCGCCTTTCCTTTATTGTTAAAGGATGCATTGAACAAGGTACTGCTGCCGGCGCTGGGAGAAGTGGAAAACAAGATCAATCATTATGCCCGTTCGTGGTCGGATATCCCGATGCTGGCCAGGACACACGGACAGCCGGCTACCCCCACCTTACTTGGGAAAGAATTTGCCGTTTTCCATAAACGTTTGACAGTTCAATCGGCCATGCTTGAAAAAATACCCTTTAATGCAAAATTCGGAGGCGCCACCGGAGGATTAAATGCACATTATGCCGCTTATCCCGAGGTCGATTGGGATTCAAAGATAGATGACTTGGTGAATTCCCTCGGCCTGGTAAGAAGCAAACCCACTACGCAGATCGAACATTATGATAACCTGGCGGCGCTGTTCGATAACCTGAAAAGAATTAATACGGTTTTAATCGACCTGTGCCGGGATATCTGGCATTATGTTTCCATTGAATATTTCAAACAGAAAATAATGGAAAACGAGGTGGGCTCTTCAGCTATGCCCCATAAAGTAAACCCGATTGATTTTGAAAATGCAGAAGGCAACCTGGCCTATGCCAATGCCATTTACGAATTCCTTTCTGCCAAGCTTCCGGTTTCAAGATTACAGCGTGACCTGACTGACTCAACCGTCATAAGAAATGCCGGGATACCGGTGGCCCACAGCCTGATTGCTTTCCGTAGTTTACTGAAAGGCCTTGATAAGCTGGAACTCAACGAACAGGCGATCCACGACGATCTTGAAGATAACTGGGTGGTGATTTCCGAAGGTATTCAGACCATTCTTCGAAGGGAAGGCTATCCAAACCCCTTTGAAGCTTTGAAAAAACTAACCCGGAACAATAAGAAAATTACCCGGGATGCAATTCATGAATTCATCGAGAGCCTGGAGGTAGATAATAAGATCAAGGAAGAATTAAAACGGCTATCACCCTTCAATTATACCGGGAAAAGGTAATTTTTTATCAAAACCATTACGGAAGAATTCATGGGAAAAGACATATACTCCTGTCTTCCTCAATTAATTCATAATAAATCTAAAAACGGTGAATCCTTTAAAATCAAAGTGTTTTATATAGAACATGAACCGACCCGTAATGAAATCAGGAGATGATTATGCTAAAAAAGTATTTAATTTTTGATTTCAGATTTTTGATATTTGGGCCTTGATTTTTCATCCCTGAAATTAAAAACCAGGAATCAAGATTCAAAAATTAAATTATATTCTTCAGGCTGACCCGGTGCGGAAAGTAGTAGAATATGTTTATAAGTCCTGATAAGACCTTTCCAAACCATGGGAGACCCCGCGTCAGGCGCGGGGATGACATTTTTTCAAAGGAGGGATTGATCCCGGATAATTTTAATCGTAAAAATAAAGACGATTGCAATTTTGTCTTACCCGACAAAATCGCCGTAGCCATACTTACAGTGTTTCAATTTCTTTTTCATCCTGGCCTTCCAGAAAGGCCCGTTCCTGAAAAATAATACAATGTTTACCCCAAGGTTATGCATAGACCTTGAAAAGCCATTCCGGTTCGGCGTCACACCTTCCGGGGCCACCAGGTACTGAAAACCGAATTTTTCGCTGGCTTCCTTAAAACAGGGATTACCGTTTAAGGTTCCCTGCGGATTACTTTTAATGATATAGTAAATCTTTTTTTGCTTTGGCCCCATTCTGCGGGCATCAGGCCGGGCATGAGGGTCCGTAGCCTGGGTGGCAAAATTTCCTTTTTCCGTATCCTGTGCAAAGGATACCAACCGAAAAGAAATGACGAAAATACATGTTAGGAAAAGGGCATCCTGGGCTTTTGAAATCATATTTAAAATTAATCACTTAAATATAACAATTCCCTGATTCGTGTTACAATAACGGATTTCACATATTTTTCTTATTGATGCCGGGGGTACAAATTTGGAGGTTTGGAATTATAAATCTCCTTTATTCCTTACTTATTGTCCTCTTCAGAATACAGGCTGACTTTTTTCTCAAAGTCAAATAGAGTAAGCTGACGTAAAGTGTAATAGGAAGTCCAGTAATTCCGCAGGGAACTTATATAATTCTGTTCCGCCAGGTCCTTGGCCTGAAGGTCAAGGTTAAGCTCGGTTATCGCTTCTTCGCCGATGAGATACCGGTTTCTGGATATATCGTATTTCCTTTTCGCGATGTAATTGGTACGTTGCGCAATCTTGACCTGATCATGCAGCATACCGAAATTTTTTACCTGGGCGAGTATGGCTTCATTGAAGTTCATTTCATTCTGCTGGTTAACATAATCCGCCAGCTTGAGGCTCGCTTCTGCCATCTTTACACTCGATTTCTGCCGGCCCCAGTCCATGATAGGAATAAAAAAAGTAAGATTCAATATCTGTGAATTCTGGGGATTTTTGTAAATCTCCGGAATACCCCCGATCGTACGGTTGGATAAGCCATAGGATGCCACCAGGTCGGCATTGAATCCGGTTTGCCCTTTCGCCTGCGCCAAATTCTGTTCAGCCTGTAGTTTATTGATTACGTAACCCTCCGCCTCCGGCCGGTTTTTATGAGCTTCATTCAGGGCTACATTTTCGTCGATGATTATATTGGGAATTGAATCCGGAAGTACCAGATAAATACTGTCGACATTGTTAAGCCCGATATATGACTTTAGCCGCAAGGTGGCCGTTTCCATACTAACCCTTGCCTCAGCGGCTGATTCTTTGGCAGTCATTACATTCAACTCAAGTTGAAGCAATTCATTTTCAGCGATTTTTCCCATATTATAACGACCCTGGCCGATCTGGTATATGGTATCATTATTGGCTGTATTGATTTTGGCAATTTCAAAGGAGATCTGGGCGTTCATCAGATCGAAAAACATATTCGTAGCAACGATCGATATATACTCAAGATCTTCCGAATATTGTTTTTTCGATTCTTCATAAACCAGGGGGTCAATCCTGGAATCCCAACGAAGCTGGTTAAACCGGAATATCGGCTGTCTCAATTGAATGGTAACCGGATTCCCGTTGTATATGTGATCGTTGGTATCAAAATTATCAAAGCGGTTCAAAGAGGAAATTATATTCAGGGAAGTTCCCGATTTGCCTATCGATTGGGAAAGGTTAAGATTCATGGATGAGATATTACTGTTGACGGGGACATAATTATAACTTCCATCCGGCTGCTGTACCGGGTCGATGGTATGGCTGAATTCCGGGAAATTTCCTTGCAGGTAAAGCTGGGGATTATAATTCGAACGGAATACACGATAGCTCCAGTACGAATTTTCCTTTTGGGTAGAGGCCTGCAATGAAGCAATGGACTGTTGTCTTGCCATGCGGATAATTTCCGGCAGGGTATAGATCTCAGTTACTTTTTCTCTATTTTTTTTTTGCGCGGCCGCAGGGAAAAAAAGCCACGGCATAAATAAGATCAGAAGAAAGCAGATGGATTTATTCATAACGCAATGATGTTATCGGGTCCTGGTTAGCTGCCCTGCGGGCGGGAGCGATTCCAAAAATCAAGCCCACGGTGGCGGCCACGCCGAAAGAAAGAATTATTGAAAAAGGTGTAATGATGGTGGGTATGTCGGCAATTTTTGACACGATCAATGCCAGGGATACCCCTAGCATGATGCCGATTAATCCACCGGTAACGCTTATCATTATGGCTTCATAAAGGAATTGCTGAACGATATCCACTTTCTTGGCCCCGATAGAAAGGCGCAGGCCGATCTCCTTGATTCTCTCCAGCACAGAGGCCAGCATGATATTCATGATCCCGATACCGCCCACCAATAAAGAAATCCCTGCAATCACCCCCAGCACCATATTGAATATCTTCTTGGTCTTTTCCTGTTGTTTGAGTAATAATTCCGGGATGGAAATCTGGAAGTCTACTTTATCATTATGCCTTCGTTTTAAAATCCGGTCGATTACTTCCGCCGTTGATGCCAGCTGATCGGTTTGTTTTACCTGAACCACCAGCCGGTCGATCTGGTTATAATTCGGCGTTTTCTGTTGTGAATTGTTCTGGTCGGATGAATTATTATTGTTCCGGCTCGCCTGGGCTGCCTGCTGGATCTGTTCTTCGGTTACCATGGCCCTGTTTTTATACCGGATCAGGATGGTTTGAATGGGCGCATAAACATCCATGTTATAATCACGGATACCCAGGTTCGACAAGCTCGCCTTGGTAATATATCTTTCCTTTAATACGCCGATAACCTCCAGCCACTGGTTCCCGCACTTTATGGATTTGCCCAGCGGATTTTCAGTGGGGAAAAACTTGGCTGCGATGTGCTTGCCGATGATACATACCGGCGCTCCGGTTTCTAACTGATAGCCGGAAAACATCCGACCTTCTTCCATAGAAAAATTCATCAACTCGAAATAATGCGGTTGAACACCCACCAGTTTGGTCGATCGGCGGATCCCGTTCTTGATAATATAGGTATCAATTATAATTTCCGGGCTGGTTTTTTCCACTGTAGGAACTTCATCCTCAATGGCATTAACATCCTGCAGTCTCAACCCGGGTGAGAATTTTTTCTTATCCTTTTCTGTTGACTCGGTTTCATTTACTTTCTCCTCGGTTTGTTCCAGGACAGGTTCAATAACAATATTATTTACACCGACCAGTTTTATCTGGTTCAGGATTTCCTGCTGCGCCCCGTTACCGATCGCCAGCATGGTAATGACGGCTCCCACTCCGAAAATGATGCCTAATGCGGTGAGTATAGAACGTAACCGGTTGGCAAAGACCGCTTCGAAGGCAATAAAAAAATTGAAAAAGCTTCTCCCCATAGCCTTGACAATCCAGTTTTTCATATTGCTATTCCTTTGATTTTACAGTGCTGGTATCCGTTTTAACTGATGAAACCGCATTTTCAGCCCCGGGGCTTTCATTATTTTTTTTATCCTTGTTCCTTTTTCCATTCATTTCAGGAAGAAGTACAATGGCATTGTCTTCATAACCCGCCGGGACCGATAAATAAACTCTATCTTCTTCCGCCAGACCTTTCAGGATCATCACCGCATTTTCATTGGATTGCCCGACTTCCACCTCCTGTTTTACGGTTTTAATACCATTTTTCCTGTAGACATAGGTAATAGAGTCATCCTTACTGTGGAGGCATTCCAGGGGTATGTAAAGAGCTGAATCGTATTCTTTTACGATGATCCGGTTGGCAGTTGTCATGGACGGACGCAGTGAATAATCCGTACCGGTCACTTCAATCCGGCTTTCGAACACCTTTGCATCGGAATTAGGCCTCTGTTCTCCTACATTGGCTACCGAAAGTACCGTGCCGGTCAACTTTTTATCGGGAAAAGCATCCAGGCTGATGTCAACATGCTGGCCCGGCTTCACCTTCCTGACATCCACTTCGTTAATAAAAACTTTGGATATCATGATGGACATATCGGGAAGGGTGGCCACCGTCGGGTTCCATGCACTGATCTGCGATCCGGCTTTAATGGGTTTCCCATCCCAGTCTTTCTTGTAAACAACCATGCCGGCTTCGGGCGCCATGATAGTTAATTGATTGCCCAGGTCCCTCATGTCCGTCACGATACGGCTTTGTTTCTTTTTATCCGCAAAAACTTCCTGCATTTTAGCCTTGTTCTGGTCGAGTTTGATTTTATAATTATCCAGCGCCTGCTGGTAGGCTCGTCTGGCTTTATCAAGGTTATATTCATTTTGTTTGATGGTGGCCGGGGGTTCATACTTGGATTGCTCCACAACCAGTTTTGCCTGTTCCACATCATATTTAAGGTTGACCAGTTCATCTCTTGCCTGGCGCATCTGCAGTGCCGTATCCAACTGGGTCTGCACATATTTGGATTCGGATTTTTCCAGTTCCAGCTGCGCATCCTGGAATTTGGTATTGTAGTCGGAATGGTCAAGATCAGCGACCCAATCCCCTTTTTTAACCATGGTTCCTTCATCCACCATCCTGCTGATTGTGATCTGGTAGATCTGGAAATCCCTCAGGCGCATAGGTCCCTGGATCTCCACCGAATTTTTTGCCTCCAGTTCACCGGGGGTGTTTACGTCAATGACAAATTTTCCCTTTTTGACAGGTACTATGATATCCTCGGCATCGGAATTTCCGTTTTGCTTGAAGGCAAAGAAAAAGATGAGGGAAATGATTAATATTCCGGTTCCTATGAGGCCAATTTTTTTCATTATCGGTTATTTAAAATTATCGGTTTATGCCAAGGCTCCCCATGGCACTTTCTCCTGTAATGGCATCATTTTCATAAATCATTGATCTCCGGTGTCCATCCATACCGGGAAGGTATACGATCGGCTCATCCTTATAATTGGCCGGAGGGGAAATATAAATATCGTCACCTTCCTTAAGGCCTTTGAGAATTACGGAAACATTATTGTTGGTCGATCCGGTCTCGACTTCCTGTTTTATTACCCTGAACCCGCTCTTTTTGTAAACAAAGGTCACTGAATCATTTTCGGTAAATAAACTGCTGAGCGGCACTGTGAGAACATCCTTCAAATCTTTAATAATGATCCTGTTGGAAGTAGTCATCGAGGGCCGGAGAGAAATATCCGTACTATCGATCCTGATAACCGCTTCGAAAACCTTCGCATCGGAATTCTGCCTTTGTTCACCCACATTGGCTACATTAGTGACCATCCCTGTCAGTTGCAGATCCGGGTAGGCATCCAATCCGATTTCTGCTTTTTGTCCTGGTTTTACCTTTTGCACATCTACTTCATTGATATAGGTCTTGGAAATCATGGAAGTCATATCCGGCAAGGTGGCAACCACCGGGTCCCATGACCAGATTTGCGATCCGGTTTTTACTACCTGATTATCCCAGTCTTTTGTATAGATGACCATGCCGGCTTGCGGCGCCCGGATGGTGAAGCGATCGGCCAGGTTTTCCATTTTGTCGTATTTATTCTCGAATTTGTGAAGGTCGGCATCCACTTCCCGCATCTTCGCGATATTCTGTTTTTCTTTTATTTTATAATTTTCACTCGATTGTTCGTAACTGCGCTCTGCCTTCATATAATCATACTCTGTCTTTTTTACCGTCGCAGGCGGTTCATATTTAGATTCATCCAGCTTTAGTTTAGCTTCTTTTGCCTCATATTTCAGGTTTATCAGGTCATTCCTGGCTTTGCGCATATCCAGGGTAGTATCCAGTTGTGTTTGTAAAAATTTTGTCCGTGCTGCCTCCAGGTCCGATTCTGTATTCTGGACCTTGGTGTTGAATTCGGAACGGTCAAGGTCCGCAATCCAATCGCCTTTTTTTACAACCGTTCCTTCGGGAACCATGTTACTGATAGCAAGCCGGTAAATCTGGAATATAAACAAATTGGGGGGGCCTTGGATCATGACGGAATTTTTTGCCTGCAACTCCCCGGTGGTGGTTATGTCGGAGACGAAGGGTCCCTTATTTACCCTGATGGTATTTTCATCTCCCGGTGTTCTTTTGGCCGCCATGAAAAAAAATATCGCCGTGATGAGTACGATTACGATAATAATTCCCGGTAACAAAAATTTTTTCATGAAAAAATAAAATCTGGGCCTATAAAGGAATACTGATAATCAGCAGTGAAGTTTCGGAAAAACCAGAATTTTTTAATCGTAAGGCTATCGTAAAAAGGGAAATTGAGAAAAACTATATTAAAAAGTGATATCATTTTAGCAAAGATGGCTGTATAACAAATATAACTTTTTTTGCTACTTATGAAAGAAAAAACGTCAAAACTTAAGTTAAATTGCACAAATCCTTTTCCGGATGTCTCTTTATTTTCAGTTAAATTTGACGCCGATTTGAGAGGGTAAAGCAAAAGCATTCGATGAATAATTAATAATTCCGGAATTGAAAAATATTATCAGCTTTTCGATAAGAAAAATACCGCGCAGGTACCTCCAGCTTTTCAGTCATTTCATTTTGCGTGCACTGGGAATTTTTTATGCCGGTAATAAAGTGGAATGCCCGGTTTGTGGAAATACCTATCGTAATTTTTTCCCCTACGGCAGGAATCCGGTGAGGGAAAATGCACTTTGTTTTCATTGCTTGTCGCTCGAACGGCACCGCCTGCTCTGGCTTTATCTTAAGGACAAGACAAATTTTTTCACAGACCCTTTGAAAGTTCTTCATATTGCTCCGGAATTATGTTATATCCGCAGGTTTGAAAGCCAGGATAACCTTGACTATATAACCGCCGATCTTGAATCGCCTTTGGCAAAAGTCAAGATGGATGTTCATGCTATCCCATTCGCGGATAATGAATTTGATGTAGCTATCTGTAATCATGTGATGGAACATGTCAACGACGATATCCTTGCCATGAAAGAAATACTTCGCGTATTGAAGCCTGGGGGCTGGGCGATCATTCAGTCGCCCCTGATCGGATGGAACAACAAAAAGACTTTTGAAGATGCTTCTATTACTTCTCCTGCCGAAAGGGAAAAGGTTTATGGCCAGCGCGATCACGTACGATTGTACGGTCAGGATTACCCTGAGCGGCTGCGTTCGGCGGGATTCCGGGTTACGGAAGATGATTTTGTTAAAAAACTTCCGGCTGAAACGCTGGAACGTTATTCTTTGCCGAAGGAAGAAATAATTTATTTGTGCGTGAAGCCGTGAAATTCCCGGAAGGATAATTAAAGTTCGTAACGGGAAGCTGCGACCAGGGTTAAATTGCGAAAACCCGGGAAATAAATTAACGGGTCGAAGTACAAGGCTACAACCCGGGAGTGAAATCGGTATAACATTTAATTCCATCTTATTCACTTAAAACTTTGCGTCCATTGCGCCCTTCGCGTCTTAGCGAGAAATAAATATTACCCTTTGCGCCCTTTGCGTCTTAGCGAGAAATAAATATTACCCATTGCGCCCTTTGCGTCTTAACGAGAAAGATATATTCTCTTTGCGCCCTTTGCGTCTTAACGAGAAATAAATATTACCCATTGCGCCCTTTGCGTCTTAGCGAGAAATAAATATTACCCTTTGCACCCTTCGCGTCTTAGCGAGAAATAAATATTTCCTTAGCGAGAAATAAATATTCTCTTTGCGTGCTCCCTCCCCCTATTGGTCGTTCCTTTTAATCGTAATCGCTGCGAGCGCCTTGTCTCTCGTGATCTTCTGTTGCTCATACTGCGTGAGCACCGAACTTTTTACCGATACCTCGATCGACTTTGGCATTGAACACTCATCGCATCGGGTAAGATTGATCTTCATGACCAACATCTCATTGTCGCCCAGGGAATGAATGGCCCTGCCGTAGTCGACAACAAAATTTTTAATATCCTCTTCAAATTTGGGATACATCTCTTCCACCTTTTTATTTCGGTCCTGCTGACTAAGAGTCTGTCCGGTGGAGGGCATCCTGAAAACATCGTTATCCTGGTAGCTGGAATAGGTTCGGATGGAATAGATCACGCCATAATCCTTTATCCTTTCATAGGAAGGCGTACTGTTTATAAAATAGGTTTGTGAAACATCGGGGCTGAAATAACTTTTGAGGATCTTGGAGAACAGGTCGAGATCGGGCACCCGGCTGGCTTTATTCATATCAACAAAAGAAACCCTCTTCTTAAATTCATCGAGGTTGATTTTGCCTTCCTTATATGCGGTGATATCTTTTTTATATACTTCGGCGGAAAAACCAGTGGATTGGTTTTCCTGGCTGTTATCACCGGATCCCAGGTCCGAAGACCAGGCGATCACGGCAAAATCAGGGGAGATCTTCTGTATCACACGAATCCTGGAATCCGGACCAAGCTGGCTGATCAGGTCGGCATAATCGGAAAAGAAAGTCATTATCGCATTTTTCAAATGTGATTCGAAATCTTCCTCCGATTCACCGTTGTCATTATTGTTCCCGCTTGATATATTATTCATTTCTTTTTGAGACTGTACATAGACATTCACCCTATTGTTATTGTCATTTTTGTTGGAATCGGGAATTTCAGGAGCTTCGGATGTATCCGGCGTTTTATATTCATAACTGTAACTGTAAAATCCCGGCCGGGCCGTTGCAATTTTTGCTTTCATTAAACCGATCCTCCAGAATGAATTGTCTGGCAAGGTAAACGTTACTCCATATCCCGGCAGGTAGGTAGCATCAATTGATCGGTTCATGAAAAACATGTTGTTGTTATTATCCGATATCAGGGTATTCAGGATGTTCTTCGCCACCTCCAGGTCGCGGTTCATTCTCTGCTCATCAATTTGTTGTGCCCATACCCGGAGGCTGATGAAACATAATGCGAATAAAATAAGCTTTTTCATATCACTAATTGTTTTGAGTGTTCAAAGTAGAAATTATACTGGTAAGGATCTGTGAGGTTTCCATTTTCTGGTTGTCTTGCGATTGTTTCAGGGCTACCAGACTGGTGCGGATCTTTTCCAGGTCCTCGTTTCTCTGTTTCTGTAAATAATCCGAAAAGCCGGCGACCAGGTTCTGCATGTACAACTGTTGCTGCATGGACGATTGTTTAACATATTCATCCACCAGTGCGCGGTTATCCTTCTGCATTCGGTTAAGGGCAAGCTCGATTTCATCGTTTTTAGCATGCGTATAGGAAGCCAGCAATTGCCTGAGTTCGGCAGCTTCTTTCTTATGATGATCATCAAGTATTTGTTGAAAGGCGGTCTCCGAAGATTTAATTTGTTCCGCCATTTGTTTATTACTGCCGGAGATGCGGTCATTGATCATGCCGGCGATTTCTGCCCGCGTAAGCGGTTTTTCACTGTTGTCCCTTTCCCCGAAACTGAGAGTGACCGAACCCTTGCCGAACTGAACGGAGGCCCTGGTAAAATACCCGATCGATAAAAAAATAAACAGGGAAGCGGCGATGGCTACCACATATCTCAAAGCGATGGAAACCGGTCGGTTAACAGGATTATTCCATAAGGACCGGTTTTGGCCGGCCTGGAAAACATAGGGATCCATCACTTCCTGGTCTCCAAGAGAACCAAGTCCTTTCCTGGCAATCAGCAGATCATCCAGTTCTTTCCGAAGTTCAGGATCCGCTTTTAACTTTTCTTCAAAAGCATCTTTTTCCTTTTGCGTAAGGTTGCCGTACAGGTAATCGATCAACCTTGTGATGTTATCTTTATTTTCCATACAGGAAGTTGTTAATATCAATGTTGTTTTCGTCAATCAGTTTTCTTAAACCTTTCAGGGCATAATAGAGCCTTGATTTGGCCGTGTTTTCAGAGATACCGAGCATTTCGGAAATTTCCCTGAACTTCAATCCTTCATATTCCTTGAGAATCAGAATGGTTCTCTGTTCATCCGGTAATATTTTCAGCATATCCGCCATCATTTCACTCATCTCCTTTACATGCAGTTCCTTATCGGGAACCAGGTGAAATTCCTGGGCCTGGCTGGCTTCCCTGTTGATCAGACCGGAAAACCAGCTTCTTCGTTTTGATTTCCTGCCTTCCTCATGGCATTGGTTCCAGGCAATCCTGTACAGCCAGGTCCGGAATTTGGTAACATCCTGTAGTTTCCTGATGTTATGAAAGACGGCAATGAACGTTTTTTGAGTTGCCTCCATGGCCATATCATGATCACCGAAATATTTAAAACAGAAATTGTAGATCCGCTTGAACCAGAGGCCCATGATTTTCCCGAATGCCTGTTGATCACCGCTACGGGCTTTGTTTATCAGTCCGTCAGCGTGCATCATGGCTATTTCCTCCAGTGTTTCGGTGATCATATTTTGGCAATCTGTACATAAGATGCCGGGTGGGACATAATAGTTTTAAATTACCGGGAATATTTTAAAACCTATAATATTTAATGTTAAATGCAAACTACAAAACTTGAATATTGAGTGTAGTTTGTTGATCCCGCCTGACGGACGGGCCGGTATTGAATATTAGCATTCAACACTCAATTTTCAATATTCAAGTCGAAAATAGTCACCTGTTAGGCGCTTTCTTTTCGAATAATTTTTTGAACCATTCTCTGGTCAGCCCGCTTCCATAGGCGATCAGCAATAGCAGAGAGGCAAAAACAGCCTGAATGCTGACGGGGATGTTCTTGGTTTTTATAATGGCATCGGTAAGGATGAGTAACAGGTAAAGGGAAAATAAACTCAAACCAATATAAAAGACGGTCATATTTAGCAGGGGCGACAGGCATAAGGCCAATAACGCCAGGGTGAAAAAAGTCGGTAAAAGATGGATGGGTCTGAACTCTTCAGGGAAGAACCGGCTGATATTGATCCTTCCCCTCCCGAAAAAATGTAATTGCCGGAAGAAGGCAGGAAAAGATGTTCTTCGTTTATGATAGACGAAGGCATTTTCAATAAACCCGGTTTTAAAGCCTGCCTTTATTATACGGATACTCAGTTCGATGTCTTCGCCCATTTTAGTAATAATATATCCCCCGGTTTTGTTGTAGACCTCTTTTGAAATACCCATGTTAAAGCTTCTCGGATGATAGGCGCCTACATGACGTTTGTTCCCCCTGGTTCCCCCGGTTGTGAACAGGGAAGTCATGGCATAATTAATTGCTTTCTGAACATGGGTGAAGGATTCATGTGCTCTGTCAGGTCCCCCGAAAGCATCTAACCATGTTCGATTTAAGAAATTGTTAACTTCCTGAAGATAGCCGGGCGGGATCAGGCAATCGGAATCTAAAACAATGAAATAATCTCCTGAGGCTTTTTCGTACCCGTAATTTCTTGAGAAACCCGGACCTGTATTTTCCTTGAAATAATAATGAAGATTAAGTTGTTCATCGTATTTTTTTACAACTTCCTCACATTTAATAGAGGACCCGTCTTCCACAACAATTACCTCGAAATCATTGTAATCCTGCTGAGTAAGACTATGCAATAATTCGTCGATTTCTTCCGGACGATTATAGACCGGTATGATAATTGAAAATTTCATGAAAATACGGACTACCGCTCAAAGCCTAGTTTATCAATGACCAGGTAATTATGCGTTTTATCGGAATTCAACGTAAGTATTTCTGCAAGGAAGCCGGTTAAGAACATCTGAACTCCGACGATTACCGCCACCAGGGCAAGAAAAAAAAGTGGTTGATCGGTTACATTTCTTACCGGCATGTGTTTGTCGATCTCGTAAATCTTTAAGGCAATAAGCCAGATGGTAATCACAAGCCCGGTAAGGAAGGACAGCGTACCTATGGTCCCGAAAAAATGCATCGGTTTTTTTATAAACCGGATCACGAAAGTAATGGAAATGAGATCAAGAAAACCGGTTACCAATCTTTCTAATCCGAACTTGGTTTTGCCGTACTTTCTCTTGTGATGTTCTACGATTTTTTCGCCGATCTTGTCAAATCCGTTCCACCTGGCGATCACGGGAATGTACCGGTGCATTTCTCCGTATACATTAATATTTTTGACGACAATGTTTTTGTAGGCTTTCAGGCCGCAGTTAAAATCGTGTAATTTGATCCCCGATATTTTCCTTGTCGTGAAATTGAAAA
This sequence comes from uncultured Roseivirgaceae bacterium, assembly GCA_964395765.1. GTDB lineage: Bacteria > Bacteroidota > Bacteroidia > Cytophagales > Cyclobacteriaceae > DATDPY01. Next base: position 17,330 of record CAYNCU010000064.1, read on the forward strand.
ACTTGGAAGGGATGGTTTTTCCCGGCGGATCATACCTTTTTTTCTTCCATCCGGAAACCAGGTCAAAATTTTCTTTTGAGATCATGTCATAAAGCGCCGGGATCTCATCAGGACTGTCCTGGAGGTCGGCATCCATGGTGATCACAACCTTTCCCGTAGCGGCCTGGAAACCGGTATGCAGGGCGGCAGACTTACCGTAATTCCTGTTAAACCGAATACCTTTAACATGATTATTGTTCAGTGAAAGTTCGCCAATCACTTTCCACGATCCGTCCCGGCTACCGTCATCTACAAAAATGATTTCATAGGAATATTTTCCCGGGTCAAGTACTCTTTGAATCCAGTTGAATAATTCCTTAATTGACTCTTCTTCGTCCAGAACCGGTATGATGATTGAGATGTCTTTTTCAGGCATTACACCCTTCCCCGCCTTTCGTTGATTTTAATTATGTTCTTATAATTTTATAACCAAAGTTTTACATGGCTGTTTCGGGCGCCGATTTTTTTGTTATAGCGGAAACAATCAGTGCAACGATAAATCCGAAGAACAATGCGCCTAAAATACCGAAAATAAATATCATTTCAGGAGTGGTAAACTTTGCCTGCATGGTCATGGCTTGCTGGATCTGCTCATCGCTCATGCCCCTCTTTTCAAGTGTGGCTTCCGTCTGTTGCCGGATCTGATCCAGCATTGAGTTATCGATGAATTTAATATAGATATAGGTATAGATCGTTCCGATCACGGAACTAATAGCCACAATTATCATGGATATCTTTAAACCTTCGCCATAGCTCATAAATTCATTGGATTTCTTATAATCCCTGTGAGCCAGTACCAGAATAATCACCATGAAAACGATTGACAAATACCCCAGGGAGCGGTTGGCGCCCTGGCCGAGAATCTGGATCAGGGTGGTATAAATGATCGATATAAGCGTAAGATAAATACCATACTTTACGCCTACTTGTCTGATTGTTAATTTTTCTTCCATGCTGTTAAAGTTTTAAAAGAGTTAATGATTCAAATAAAAATTGCTAATTCAGTTGATTTACTTGTTTAATTCTTCCTGCAATCACTGATTTCTTCTGAGTACTAAAGATATTAAAATTGTTAAGAATATTCCAAGGGGAAAGCTTTTAATGAAATAATCCAGTGCCAGGTCGAATAAAGTAGTGGTTGGAAGCAGTTGCATGGTCTTATTATACTGATCCTGACCGATCTGGGCAATAATTTTCTCCTTCAATTTAAGAATATTTTGAATGGTAGTATGCACATATTTGAAAGTAAAATGGGGATCGATTACGCTGCCCAGCAGGTATATATATAAGCCCATTACGATAGCGACAATGAGTACGATCAGCATCCCGATTGAAAATCCCTGCCAAAAATGAAGGATCCCCTTATTCCGGTTTTCCTTAAAATCACGGATACTGAATACCAGGAAGATCGGGAAGAGCAGTAGCCTGAAATCAAGAAAGGAGGGGATCAGCAAAGGGTTACGGCCAAGAAAATAAAGGATCGAAAAGAGAACAATACTCAGGAAGGCTGCCAGGATTCCATAACGAAAAGAAATGGTCAAAATCGGGTTTTTAAAATTCATCCCGACATCAATGGTTTTGATAAAGCTTGCCTTTATTAATAACAGCAATCACCTTACCGATCAGTATATTGCCCAGGAACGGACTGTTAAGGGATTTTGAAAAATTGGTTTTTTCGTCAAATATCCATTCCGCCTTGTTATCAAATAGGGTAAGATTGGCTTTTTCGCCTTCTTCAATTACAGGAGAGGGTATTTTTAATATCCTGCGGGGATTGGCGGATATCAGGTCAACGATCAATTC
>CAYNCU010000065.1:0-18982 GCA_964395765.1 uncultured Roseivirgaceae bacterium
CTGCAGGCTGCCCATCTCTGCATTTATCTCTGAAGTTTTATTTTTAGTAAGGCTGGTCAAACCGAATTCGGCCGAGCGGGTCATCGTTGCGCACATTGATTGTACGGTAATGAAAACCGTAGACCGGTCGGCAAGATCACCCAGGCTGAAATCAAGTTTTATATGAGGATCGGAAACCGTCTGTTCTTCGACGATATCGTCGAATATATTTTTAATACTGACTTTATAGCCGGTAGCATTCTCTATACTATGCCATTGCAAAATGACTTCCGGGCCAACGAAATAAGTGGTGTCGGGAATATACATTTTTATCCCGGCTACTCCTCTTTCCACGGCACCTGCATGGGCGGCTGTGGCACTTGTATTTCCTGTCCCGTTGAAATTATTGAGCAGGAGGTTCACATATTTTGCAATAAAGGATTCCTTTTTAGGGTCCGACTTTTTATCAAGCCTGTCCACTTCGTAATCTCCGGGGCTCGTCAGTTCCATCGTATTTCCCCTGACATGGATAAGCGCTACATATCCCTGGTTCACTACCCTGATGACCTCGCCCTGGTGCAGCAACTGGTGAACCAGAAGCGGTTGCCATGTTCCCGATACATTGACCAGATTATTACCGGAAGTACCGAATACCCTGAAGATATAATCCTGGGCATATAATAAACCGGAATTCATAAAAATCATGAATAATAAGATCCATGAATTCCGAAAGGATTTTATTCCTATCCTTTTCATAAGAATTTTAATTTAAAATTTTTAAGCGCCAATTATTTTTTCAGTGGAAATAATACAACTATATTGAAAATAAGCTTCATGGGAATGAATGAGTTGCCGGGACTTATGTAATCTAAATATATAAAAAATGTAAATGGATTGAAAAAGATTTTTACATATCCTGTCCTGTTCCCTTTCTTTATTATTATCATTATTGTGAATTTTTTCATTGTTCTGATCTCAAAAATCGACATCCTGGATTCATTACAGGGTTCAATTCAGGACATCGACCTGACCGATCTTGTTTACCAGAATAAGGGTCTTGATAATAAGCTGGCAGATTCCACCATCGTCCTTGTTAATTCCGGGCAGCTTGACCGGGCGAACCTGGCACAAATCATAGACCATCTTGAAAAATATAAGCCGGCCGTTTTAGGAATTGATATTTTTTTCAGCGAGTTGAAAGATCCGGTCAAAGATTCACTTTTGGCGCAAAGCCTGAAAAATTCAAAAAATATTGTCCTGGTCACAGAGAGTTACTGGGCCAACCGGAATAATACGATTGATTCCATGAAATTTTCTCTGCCGCTGTTCAGGAATCATTGTTACCAGGGTTACGCCAATCTTCAGATATCTCAAAAGAAAGGGCTTTATGAACCGTATAATATCAGGAAGTTTATCACCCGTGGGATCTATAAAGACACAGCCGTTTATTCTTTTTCCCTTGAAGTGCTGAGGCATTATAATCCGGAAGCTTTCTTTCATTACCTGTTAAGGGCCCCCTTAAGCGATATTATCAATTTCCAGGGGAATGAAAATAATTTTTATAAAATCAGTACGGAAGATGCCCTGAATCAAAATAAGGACCTGTCGTGGATCAGGAATAAAATCGTTCTGCTGGGTTATCTGGGTGAAGAGCAGCAATTTCAGCGACTGGAAGATGTTTATTATACTCCGCTATTATATTCCAAAGATCAGCCGAATTTACCGGATATGTACGGAATGGTTATTCACGCCAATATCATTTCGATGATCCTTCACCACGACTATAAAAAGGATTTCAGCAGATGGAGCTGGGTCATTCACCTGCTGATAGTTTATTTCTTCCTTTTCCTTTGCAATTTCATCTATCACCGCAATGAGCATAATTATGCATTGTTAACCATCGTTTCAACTTTTATTGTGATTAACCTGTTGCTCCTGGTCACTATCGTTTCCTTTAAATATTTTGACCTGAAACTGAGCCTGGAAGGAACGATTTTCTATGTGGTCATTGTTCCGGAGAGTCTTGAGATTTATAAGAAAAATATGGAGAAATACCTTAACCGGTTGAAATTAAAAAAATGGTTAATACTGATCCTGTTTATTTTAATCTCCATCGGGCTTACTTATTGGGGTGCAAGGATCTGACTTTGATGAATGAAATATTCTGAAATATAAATGATTATGCGATTCAAGGTGTTATTAGTTGATTGGTTCATTGGTTTGATTTTGCTTCCTTAATTTAATGTGGATTTATTTCAATTATGAAATCTTAATTCTTATGTCGAAATAAAGACCGCAAGAGGATAAGGAGCAGGCACCGAGTAGTGTTCAAGGCGAAATTGTCATAATACAATATGAATTGAGAAAATATCTTTTCGCCATACCTGGTAAGATGTACTTCAGGAGAATCCGGCTTGTCATTGGCCGAATTCCGGGTTTTTCTCATTTCCCTTTTGTACAGGTTGATTTTTAACATCTACATAACTAATTTGTAATTGGGTAAGCCTTTAATTTCAACACTTTGGATAAAAATAAGATCATTCCGCTGATACGGCAGAACGGTTTTACAGAACCGCATCTCCATGAAGAAATCCTGAAACACGGCAAATTAGTCAAAGCAAAAAAAGGAGATATATTAATCCGGGAAGGGCAGTTCCTGAATTTTCTGCCCATCGTTCTCAAGGGTTCTATTCGTGTTTACCAGGAATATGACGGCCGGGAGATCCTCCTTTATTATGTAAAAAAAGGTCAAACCTGTATGATGTCCTTATCCTCTGCATATTTTAATAGTATTAGTGCCGCCAACGGAATTGCCATGGAGCCCAGTGAAATTCTTGTACTCCCCACTTACCTGATTGCCGAATGGCAGCTCAGGTACAAATCATGGAACAGTTACATTATCCATACCTTCCGCAGCCGTTATGATGAATTGTTAAACCACTTCGGTAACGTTACCTTTAATCCTGTTCAGGTTCGTCTTAAAGAATATCTTAAAAAGATCAGCCGGCAGGAAGGCGTGAAGAAAATCAATCTTTCTCACCAGGCGCTGGCCAATGAATTAGGAACCACGAGAGTAGTGGTATCGCGTATTCTCAAGCAATTTGAAAAAGAAAAACTGATTAAAATTTACAGGGGAGGTGTAGAACTGCGGCAACTTTAATTCAGGATTCCGGTGGCAATGAAATTTCATAATTACGCTTCTCCCCTTCTCCACTTACACCCTTCAAAGCATTTATATCGCCGCCTGCTTAATTTCTTCAACAATATCCGGATCCAGCAAGGTACTTACGTCGCCAAGATTTTTCGCATCCCCTTCGGCGATTTTCCGCAGTATCCTTCGCATGATCTTTCCGGAACGGGTTTTCGGAAGTCCCCGTACGATCTGTATCTTATCCGGCCTGGCAATCTTTCCAATTTGCTGAACCACCGATTCGATCACGCCTTGTCTCACATTATCTTCTTTAAAATCGGAATCTCCGCAAACTACAAAGGCATAAATTCCCTGGCCTTTCAGTTCATGCGGATAGCCGACTACGGCGGATTCAACCACATGATCGTTTGAATTGATGGCATTTTCAATTTCAGCCGTTCCCAGGCGGTGACCGGAAACATTCAACACATCATCCACGCGCCCGATAATACGGTACCTTCCGTCTTCATCACGTTTAGCGCCGTCACCGGTAAAATAATATCCTTTGAAGTGTGAAAAATAAGTCCGCTGGCAACGTTCATGATTGCCCCAGATGGTTCGCAGCATCGAAGGCCATGGAAATTTGATACACAATAAGCCTTCCACGCTATTTCCCTGGAGCTCCTTACCGTCATTGTCCAGAAGGACAGGCTGTATACCGGGCAGTGGATACGAAGCATGACACGGCTTGGTATCCGTCAGATGGGCCAGGGGAGAAATGAGTATGCCGCCGGTTTCCGTTTGCCACCATGTATCAACGATCGGGCATTTTTCCTTGCCGATATGAATATTGTACCAGTTCCAGGCCTCCTCATTGATGGGTTCGCCCACCGTGCCCAGTACTTTTAATGAATGAAGGCTGTACTCAAGTACGTTGTCAAGATCACCGGTCATTAATGAACGGATAGCCGTTGGCGCCGTATAGAAATGAGTGGCGCTGTGTTTATCGACGATCTGCCAGAATCTACCCATATCAGGATAGGTGGGAATTCCTTCGAACATGAGGGTAGTTGCGCCTGATAAAAGCGGCCCGTAAATTATATAGGAATGTCCTGTAATCCAACCCACATCCGCAGTGCAGAAAAATGTATCGCTCTCGTAAAACTGAAATACGTTACGGAATGAATATACGGTATAGACCATATACCCGCCGGTAGTATGGACAATCCCTTTCGGTGTTCCTGTCGATCCCGAAGTATATAAGATGAATAAGGGATCTTCCGAATCCATAATTTCTGCAGGGCAGACATCGTTTACTTTTTTAACTTCTTCATGATACCATACATCGCGACCTTCGACCATATTCACTGCCCAGCCGAGGCGTTCTACCACGATTACCTTTTTTACGGATTCACCGCTTTCTTCAAGGGCTTCATCCACCACCCTCTTCACCGGTATCTGTTTTGCACCACGGTTCATTCCATCTGCGGTGATCACCATATAGGCAGATGCATCCTTGATCCTTCCTGCCAGGGCATGTGCCGAGAATCCGGCAAATACCACCGAATGAATGGCTCCGATACGGGCACAGGCCAGGGTACAAATGGCGAGTTCGGGAATCATAGGCATGTATATGCAAACCCGGTCTCCTTTTTTAACGCCATTGTTTTTAAGAACATTGGCAAACTGGCATACCTGCTGATGAAGTTCCTTGTAGGTTAAACGAATAAATTTTTCTTTGGGATCATTCGGTTCCCAGATGAGGGCCAGTTTATTTCCTCTTAATTCAAGGTGCCTGTCGAGACAATTTTCAGTTATATTCAGTTTTCCGTTGATGAACCATTTAACATTGGGCTCTTCGAAATTCCATTCCAGTACCTTATCCCATTTTTTTCTCCAGATAAAATAATTCGCTTTTTCAGCCCAGAATTTTTCGGGATCATCGATGCTTTCCTGGTAGGATTTTTTGTAATCCTCGAGGTTTCTCATTCTATCGGCCATACATCAAAACAATTAAGAGTTTAATTTCGGAAACGAATGGGTAATTTACGCAATTTTCTTTCTAAAAATAAATACCTTTTGTATAGTTCTTAGTAATTATCCGGAAAATTAAAATTATCGCAGGTTCAGAAAAATACAGGTATTCATATTTGATTCGCGATTTTCGCTATTTGATTTACGAATTCAAATTATAGCCGGCGATGAACAAAAAATAACTTGAAGAAAAGCTTATTAATTTTTCTGTAAAAATCATTGAAATTACCTCCCGGTTAAAAACACAAACAAGCCTCTATAATAATTAAAAATCATATGCCACAAATCGTAAATCACAAATCATATTATAAGTTCCACGGCAATAGCTGCGGCGGCGCCCGCTAATGCATAGAGAAGCTTTTTCAGGTTAAAATGATGTCCCGGGCTGGTTTCAAAAAATATGGTGGTCGAAATATACAGGAAGGTACCGCTTACGACGCCATATAACATCGATACATAATGTCCCGGCAAGCCGGCCGACTGGTTAACGAAATGATTAAATATCAAACCTGCCGGCGACATAAGACTGAACAGTACCAGGTTTCCGATACATTTCAGTTTCCCGATATGCGAATAGTATAAAAGTGCCATCAGGGAAAAAGCGGCAGGTATTTTATGCAGAATAATGCCCAGTAAAACACCGCCGGTCTGGTGATTGAATGCAGGATCCTGCGGTTGGGAAAGGATCATTCCTTCCAGGAAAGAGTGCACTCCCAGTCCGACCATAAGTGACATCACATCGGTAGTATGAAAATGAATTCCTTCCTTATCGGCAGCATGAACATGCAGGTGCCCGTGTTCTATCCCGCGGGAAAAATAGGCCAGGATAAGTTGCAGGAAAAAGCCGGTTAAAATGAAAATCCCGATGAATACAGGGTTAGGAAAATCAATATATACTTCCGGAAGAATATGAATGATGGTGATTGAAAAAAGATAGGATCCGGCGAGCATGAGAATATTCCTGAAACTTATCTTCCGGAGAACCGGGAGAAAAAGGAATAGCGAGCCTCCTGCAACGGCAGCAAAAAATAATGTGAAAACATTTAACAGTATATGTTCTTTCATTAAATACTGAAATTTTTTATTGTACCGTCCGAATCATGTCTTTTACTCCGTTCGACATATAGGTTTTAACATTCCCTTTCGCATCGGAATAAATAAAATAAACTTTCAGGTCCTTTCTTTTCTCAAGCACTTTCAGGCTTCCATCGAGGCCAAGCACCATAAAACCCGTGGCAAAAGCATCTGCCGTCATACAATCAGGAGCAATTACCGAAGCACTCAAAATATTCTGTTCGGCAGGATAACCGGTAAACGGATTGATCTCATGTGAATATTTCTTTCCGTTTTTAACATAGTAATTCCTGTAATTTCCTGAAGTGGCTACTGCTTCGTTATTCAATTTAAGGACGGCCGTGATTTTACTTTCGAGGACATCCACTTTCGGGTCTTCGATCCCGGCTGTCCACAATTTATCCTTTTTATTTTTTCCCCTGCTTCTTACTTCTCCCCCGATTTCCACTATATAATTTTCAACTCCTTTTGAAAGCAGGTAATTGCCTATTACATCCACACCATAGCCTTTCGCAATTGCACTGAAATCAAGTTGTATGCCTTTTTTCTTTTTCCATACTTTCGTAGCGTCAAAATCCAACTTATCAAATCCTATATATTGAAGAATTGAATCTACCTGGGCGCTGTCCGGCATGGATTCCCGGGCAGGACCGAACCCCCACGCATTTACCAGCGGCATTACGGTGGGGTCGAAAGCGCCACCAGTGGCTTTATATACTTCCCTGCTTTTTAACAGTACGGGATAGAAATACTTTGAACGATAAACAAGCGTATCATGTGTATTGAAATAAGAAATTTCGGATCCGGGAATAAAAGTGGACATGGACATATTCCAAACCTTAAGCAGTGAATCAATCTGCTGTTGATAATCCGCTCCTCCTTTCACAAGGTAAGTGATATGATAATCTGTCCCCATGGTATTACCCGAAAGGGATACCTCAACGGCAATCATCTTTTTCTCCCTGTAGAGCCAGAGGATCAGCAGCAACAAAATAATAAAAACAGGGAGAAGGCGTTTAAAATTTTTCATTTCCTATGGAAAAATTGAATGCCAATTTACTTCCATTTTGGGATTCGTGGAAAATAAATTGTATATGGTTTAATATCAGTTATTAATTCTTAATAGGGTAAATAATCATGAAAGACTGTACGCGGTAGGCGATAGGCAGTATGACGTTGCGTGAAACATTTAATAGATGCGTTCTATCCTACAGCTTACCGCATACCGCTTATCGCCTATTACACCAATTATAAAACGTGAACAAGTCGATTTAACCGTACAATTGTGTTACCGTCTCCAATTGACAATTCCCCCCGAATGTTTAATTTAGCATAAAACCCTCCAATATGCCTGAAGAAACTTTTGATAGCAGCAGGGAAATGCTTTCGAGTGCCGATAAGGAATTCGAACGAATGCTCAGGCCCGTTAGCTTTATTGAATTCGCAGGCCAGGAAAAAGTCGTCGAAAATCTGAAAATATTTGTGCAGGCAGCTAAACAAAGAGGGGAAGCGCTTGATCATGTTTTGCTGCATGGCCCACCAGGACTGGGAAAAACGACACTCAGTTATATTATTGCCAATGAATTGGGTTCTAATATTAAAATATCTTCCGGTCCGGTTATGGACAAGCCCAGCGACCTTGCCGGTATCCTCACCAATCTGGAAACCAACGATGTGTTATTTATCGATGAAATCCACCGACTCAACCCTGTAGTGGAAGAATACCTTTATTCCGCCATGGAAGATTACCGGATTGATATTCTTCTCGATACTGGTCCTAATGCGCGTTCGGTACAACTAAAATTAAATCCTTTTACCCTGATCGGGGCCACCACGCGGGCTGGCTTGCTAACCTCACCGCTTCGTGCGCGGTTCGGAATAAACTCACGGTTGGAATATTACCAGTCCGATCTTCTCCAGCATATTGTTTACCGTTCCGCCGGCATCCTGAGCGTGCCCATCGAAAAAAATGCTGCCCATGAAATCGCAAGGAGAAGCCGGGGCACTCCCAGGATCGCCAATAACCTGTTAAGGAGAACCAGGGATTTTGCCCAGATCAAAGGAAAGGGCACCATCACGCTTGAAATCGCCGAAATGGCTCTTAAGGCGCTCGATGTTGATAAAGACGGACTGGATGAAATGGACAACCGCATACTGCTTACGATTATTGATAAATACAACGGAGGTCCGGTAGGCCTCAATACCATCGCTACCGCATGTACGGAGGAAGCGGAAACAATTGAAGAAGTTTACGAACCTTTTCTGATCCAGGAAGGATATATCAAAAGGACATCGCGCGGAAGGGAAGCTACTGACCTTGCTTATAAACATCTTAAAAAAATTCCGCCGGGAAGAGCACAATCTTTATTTAACGAATGAGTAATCCGGATCTCCAGGAACGTTCGGAAATTGTAAAACAACTGGCCGGTGATTCCGGATTCGACCTGTGTGGCATTTCAGCCGTGGAATACATGGCCCGGGAAGCTCCGCTACTGGAGAAATGGTTGCGGTTGAAAAGGCATGGTGAAATGCATTACATGGAAAGAAATTCCGAAATGAGGCTCGATCCGGGAAAACTTGTACCTGGTGCCCGGTCCGTTATAAGTCTAATCCATAATTATTATCCTGAGAGAGATATTTTTCAGCATAAAAAATACAGGATATCAAAGTACGCCTATGGCAAAGATTATCACCGGGTGTTAAGAAAAAAGTTGAAAAAACTCTTTTCCATGCTGAGAGAAAAATTCGGTGAAATAAACGGCCGTGTTTTTGTGGATTCGGCACCGGTTATGGAACGGCAGTGGGCGGCAAGAGCAGGGATTGGCTGGCTCGGGAAAAACACACTGCTTTTAAATAAAACGATGGGAAGTTTTTTTTTCCTGGCCGAAATAATTTCAGACCTTGAACTTCATCCGGATATACCTGTGAAGGATTTCTGCGGCTCATGCACAAAGTGTATCGATGCCTGCCCTACCGATGCATTAACTCCCTATCAACTGGATGCACGTCGTTGTATCTCCTACCTGACTATTGAACTTAAGAATGAAATCCCCGAAGAATTTATCGGCAAATACCAGCATTGGATTTTCGGTTGCGACATATGCCAGGAGGTTTGCCCGTGGAATCGTTTTTCAAAGCCTCAGGATGATCCGGATTTTCAACCCGATGGTCATCTTGAGAAAATGAATGAAAAACATTGGGAAGAAATTACGGATAAAGAATTCGAAAAATTCTTTACTAAAAGTGCGGTCAGCAGGACAAATTATAAAGGATTGAAACGGAATATCACATTCCTTAATCGAAGAAAATAATTGGATATAATAAAATATATTGATATTTTGCTGGTTCAACCTAATTAAACTAATCTTATGATGAAACCTATTCAAGTCTTAAAATCCCTGTTTATTGTTTCTTTGGCAGCATTCCTGCTATCCTCATGCAGTAAAAAAGAAAAGGAAAGCCCCAGCCAATTGATCGTTGGCACATGGAACATATCAACTGCCTCTGTAGACGCAACTGTAGACGGCACACCATTCGTCGATTATTTGGTCAATGCCGGAATCCCGCAAGCAATGGCAGATTCGTTAAACCAGGCATTAACCAGTGGAATTATGGTAAGTAACGGCAGCACTATCGAATTTAAATCGGATGGCACGGCTAATATAACAGAATCCGGTTCCACCACCAGCGGGACATGGTCCCTTAATTCAGACGGTACCAAACTCACGGTAGATGAAGGAAGCCAGGGTACGGTAGTCTTTGATGTGGTCACCCTGGATGCTCATAATCTTGATATAAAATATTCATACGACGACATGGAACAGCAAGGAGACGGTTCCACTGTTGATATTAAAATAACGCTCGAGATTAAACTCACTAAATAGATTCTCTTAAAGATCTTTAATTCATAATTATTTTAATACACGAAAAGTTTTAAAAAATTAATTAAACATACCCGGCAAGGTTCATGCAAAACAAATCAATGGAAGTTCTGTTTTAATAACCTTGCCGGGTATACTGTTTTATAAAATTCTTAATGCCGGGAATCCGGCATTTTTTTTATGATTAAATACCTTTTATAACCATTTTTTCCTTCGAAGGTAGATATACATGAAGATCACGATGCCGAGCATAATGAGCCATGAAAACGGATAACCCAACTTCCATCCGAGTTCTGGCATAAAACGGAAGTTCATCCCATATACCCCCGCGATAAATGTTAAAGGAACAAAAAACAGGGATATGATCGTAAGCGTCTTCATGATGGAGTTCAGGTTGTTGCTCAGGTTGGACATGTACATGTCCATCAATGAAGCGATCGTTTCTTTGGCATTGTCATAGATGTTGACCAGGTGGTAAATATGGTCCCGGACGTCCCTGAAATAAGTAATCGTGGAAGGGTTAAGAAGATCATAGTCATCTATGAATATTCTCTCCACAGCATCGCGAACCGGGTAAATGACCCGCCGGATATTGGTCATTTCCCTTTTCAGGCTTATGATATCATTGATCATATTTTCGGAAGGATTGGCGAGGATCTCATCTTCAAGATCCTCCATTTTTTCTTTCAGGTGTTCCATTACGATAAAGTACTGATCGATGACCGAATCGATAAGAGAATAGAATACGTAATCAGAACCGTTTTTTCTGATTCTTCCCTTGGCACCGCGGGCCCGTGCCCTTACGCCCTCAAAGACATCCCCTTCGATCAGGTCCTGAAAGGAAATCACGTAATAATTTCCAAGAACCAGGCTCAGGTGTTCCTGCTGGATGAAAATCTGTTCTTCATTTTTTTTCAGCATCATCATTTTAAGCGTAAAAAAATGATGCTTTTCGTATTCTTCGGATTTGGGCAGGTGCTCCGAATTAAGAATATCTTCCGTCATCAGGGGATGAAAATCAAAATACCCTGCGAAATCTTTAATCAGGTCGATGTCACTGATGCCGGCTACATCGATCCAGTTCACTTTTGACTTATCCAGGTTCTTTGATATCTCTGAAAATGTATCGGAATCATATTCCATGTAGGAATCCTGGTCATACTGAATCAGCTTCATTTTGATTACCTGCTTTTCCTTATCGCCGATATAGGTAAATTCTCCTGAATCATGCCCGGCTTTATCGGTATAATGAACCTTTTTCCTTTTGAATTTCAGAACATCACTGATTTTTTCCATTCCTGGTTATTATTTAACAGGTTGTTTAAAACCTGATGGTTAGAAAATTAACTGATAATTCTTCGAAATCAAACCCTCTTAAAGGATCAAAGACTATTCGAAAAATGGCAGATTTATATTGAAATTGCAAATAACTGGTTTTCTCTTAAAAAATAGGGGGTAAAAAGTTCTTTATCTTTTCTTATTTTATAATCTTTAAAAAATGCATCGTTCTTGATTCAAGCTGCCGCCTCAAGTGACCGTAGTATCAGACTCTAGCTCCCGCAGGCCTCACAATTTTCGGGATCGTCAAGTGAACAGGTCATGTCATTCCTGTTCTTCGCATCGGTATCCGTTTGTTTTATCTTCACCGGTTGCTGAATGGCCTGTTTGTCAAGCGTAAACTTAATGGCGTCGGTGGCAGGTTTGGTACGCAGGTAATACATCCCCGTCTTCAGCCCTTTCTTCCAGGCATAAAAATGCATAGAAGTAAGTTTTCCGAAATTGGGATCGGCAATGTGGATGTTCAGGCTCTGGCTCTGGTCAATGTATGCTCCGCGATCAGCCGCCATATCAATAATGGAACGCTGAGAAATTTCCCATACCGTCCTGTATATTTCACGGACATGGGCGGGGATTTCAGTGATGTTCTGAATGGATCCGTTTTCCTGTATCATCCGGTTTTTCAGGGAATCATTCCAAATACCGAGCTCGATCAGGTCTTTTAATAAATGCTTGTTCACCACGATAAATTCTCCGGAAAGCACTCTTCGTACATAAATATTTGAAGTATAAGGCTCGAAACATTCATTATTTCCGAGTATTTGAGAAGTGGATGCCGTGGGCATCGGAGCCAGCAATAAGGAATTCCTGACTCCGTATTTTTTCACATCCTGCTTCAACCGGTTCCAGTCCCACCGTCCGGTATCCGGGGTTACACCCCACATATCAAACTGAAAAATTCCTTTCGATACCGGCGAGCCTTTAAATGTTTCATACGGTCCCTGTTCGACGGCAAGGTCTTTGGAAGCAGTCATGGCGGCAAAGTATATCGTCTCAAAAATCTCACGGTTCAGTTGCCGTGCCTCAGGAGAATCGAAAGAAAATCGCATCAGGATAAATACATCGGCCAGGCCCTGAACGCCAATGCCTATCGGACGGTGCCTCATATTGGATTTCTTCGCTTCCGGAACAGGATAATAATTGATATCTATGATGCGGTTCAGGTTTTTTGTTACCACATAGGTAATCTCGTATAATTTCTGATGATCAAATTTCCCATCCCCGGTAACAAACCTGGGCAGGGAAATTGAAGCGAGGTTACATACCGCAATTTCATCCGGTGCACTGTATTCAATTATTTCCGTGCATAAATTACTGGATTTAATAGCCCCCAGGTTTTTCTGGTTTGATTTTTTGTTACAGGAATCCTTATACAAAATATAAGGAACCCCGGTTTCAATCTGGGCCTCTATGATTTCGAACCACAGATCCTGCGCTTTGATCACTTTCCTTGCCCGACCTTCCGATTCATAGCGCTGGTAAAGTATTTCGAAATCGTCACCGTAAACTTCTGAAAGTCCGGGTGCTTCGCTGGAGCTGAAAAGCGACCAGTCTTCATTGCTTTCAACTCTTTTCATGAACAAGTCCGGTACCCATAACGCATAAAAAAGATCGCGGGCTCTCAATTCATCCTTCCCGTGGTTCTTTTTAAGATTCAGAAAATCCATAATATCCGCATGCCACGGCTCAAGGTAAATGGCAAAACTTCCTTTTCTTTTACCCCCGCCCTGGTCGACATACCGGGCAGTCATATCGAAATTTCTCAGCATGGGTACGATACCATTGGAAGTTCCGTTGGTTCCCCTGATAAATGATCCCTTAGACCGTATATTATGAATGCTCAGGCCTATTCCCCCGGCTGACTGGGAAATTTTGGCACATTGTTTTAAGGTGTCATAGATACCCTCAATGCTGTCTTCCTTCATCGTTAAAAGGAAGCAGGAAGAAAGCTGAGGTTTGGGCGTTCCCGCATTAAAGAGGGTAGGTGTGGCATGCGTGAACCATTTTTCCGACAACAGGTGATAAGTTTGTATAGCCGATTCGATATCGTTGCCGTGAATACCCACGGCTACACGCATCAGCATTTGCTGCGGGCGTTCCACAATTTTATTGTCAATCCGCATCAGGTAGGATTTTTCCAGCGTTTTGAACCCGAAAAAATCATAATTGAAATCCCGGTTATAATCAATGGTCGCATCCAGCAGGGCGGCATTATTTTTAACCGCCTTGTAAAATTCCTTTGAAACCAACGGCGTGTTTTCGCCATTAACTGGGTTCACATAAGTGTAGAGGCGTTTCATCACGTTGGAAAATGAGCTGCTCGTCAGCTTATGCAAATTGGAAACGGCAATCCGGGCGGCCAGGGTGGCGTAATCCGGGTGCAACACGGTCATCGATGCTGATGTTTCCGCCGCCAGGTCATCAAGTTCCTGGGTAGAGACGCCGTCATAGATTCCGGTAATAACTTTTTTGGCAATTTCAATCGGTTCAATAAACTGCATATTGAGGCCGTCGCAAAGTCGCTCTATTCTGGCAGTGATTTTGTCAAATTTTACGGATTCTCTCCTGCCGTCTCTTTTAATGACCAACATGATTGGATAGTTTAATTAATTCTAAAAGTCCTCGTTGAGTGTAAACTTGGGGCTGTCGTCCTCATGATTTTTCATGACCCCGGCTTTCTGGTATTCGCCTACGCGTTTCTCGAAGAAATTGGTTTTGCCCTGCAGGCTTATCATATCCATAAAATCAAACGGGTTCTTCACATTAAACACTTTCGGGCACTGCAACTCTCCCAGCAACCGATCTGCCACGAATTCAATATACTGGCGCATCAGTTCCGCATTCATTCCGATCAGGCTCACCGGCAGGGCTTCCGTTACAAATTCCTTTTCAATTTCAACGGCATTTTTAATTACTTCAATGATAGTTTCCCTGGGAAGCTTGTTGACCACATGATTTACATAAAGGTGGCAGGCAAAATCGCAATGCAATCCTTCATCACGGGATATCAGTTCATTGGAAAAACTGAGTCCCGGCATAAGACCCCTTTTCTTAAGCCAGAAAATCGAACAGAAACTACCCGAAAAGAAGATTCCTTCCACAGCGGCAAAGGCGATCAGGCGTTCCTGGAAAGTCCCGTTCTCTATCCACCGCAGGGCCCACTCCGCTTTTTTCTTTACACATTCAATCGTTTCAATGGCATGAAATAAATGATTCCTTTCCTGTGGGTCTTTAATATAAGTATCGATCAGCAGTGAATACGTTTCGGAATGAATATTTTCCATGGCGATCTGGAATCCGTAAAAGAATTTTGCCTCGGTATACTGTACTTCAGAAACGAAATTTTCAGCCAGGTTTTCATTCACAATTCCATCGCTGGCGGCAAAAAAGGCAAGAACATGGGAGATAAAATGCCTTTCGCCTTCTGTCATGTTTTGCCAGTCTTTCAAATCATGGCTCAGGTCGATTTCCTCGGCAGTCCAGAAGGAGGCTTCATGTTTTTTATAAAATTCCCAGATATCAGCATGTTGAATAGGATATAAGACAAACCGATTCCTGTTCTCCTTGAGGATCGGTTCCTCCAGCATAGTCATGTTATTACTCATTAATTCTTATGTTATATTATTTCAAACCCAGGAAAAAAATAGATATGCCGACGAACGCATTCAACAACATATTTGGTGATGTGATTTTTAACAAACGTCAAATATTAAGATAGTAATTTTAAAAAGCAAGGTGGTTTTTTGCCTGTTTCGCAATTAAAGGATGAATTATTTCGTGAATTGAACATTCATAAAGGGTTGTTTAAGAACCTGTTAAACAGGTAAATCATAATCAAAGCTTGATTTAAAAAATATTTAATAGTTTTGTAAAAATTTGATAATAATAAACTTTCAACAACCTGATTTGTGAGGATTTAAAAAAGGTATATCTTTGCAATCCGTTTTTAAAGGAGTATAACCGATGTATGCTATCGTAGATATTGCAGGAAGACAGTTCAAAGTAACTAAAGATCAGCAGATCTTTACGCCCCTGCTGGAAGGAAAACCGGGATCAAAGGTTGAATTTAAAGATGTCCTGCTGCTGGATGACGACGGTAAAATAAGCGTCGGAGAACCGACCGTTAAGGGCGCTAAAGTTTCCGGGAAAATTATTGAACATGTAAAAGGCGATAAGGTGATCGTCTTTAAAAAGAAAAAGCGCAAGGATTATAAAAAGAAAAACGGCCATCGTCAGAATTTTTCAAAAGTATTGATCGAAGAAATTAAAAGCTAGAAGAAATGGCACATAAAAAAGGAGCCGGGAGTTCAAGGAACGGGCGTGATTCTCACAGCCAGCGATTAGGTATTAAGATTTTCGGGGGGCAGGACGCCAAAGCCGGCAATATTATTGTCAGACAAAGGGGAACCAGGCATCATCCAGGCAAAAATGTCGGCATTGGAAAAGATCATACGCTTTTCGCGCTGATCGACGGCAAAGTTGAATTCAGGAAAGGCAGGAAGGAAAGATCCTTTGTTTCGGTGATACCGGAGTAAGAGAAATCATGTGATATTATACGGGCCCTCTGATGAGGGCTTTTTTATTGCTCTTATTTTCATTAATACAAGCCCGGGTTCTCCTGGATATGAATGAACTTTTTATTTTCCGCTAATGTTATGCTAATGAATTCTGCCGTATTATGAAACCATTTATTTTTCTTTACTTATCGTCAATATTTTTATTATTCCCCGGCTGTAGAACTGATGATAATCCGACCGTTTCTTCAATCCTGAAATTTGAGAAAAAAGGGCTTGCGGTTTCGACAACAGATATTACTACCGAAATTCCGGAAAATGATTCTGTTCTTTTTCCGGATTTTACAATAATGGCCATAGATATCCAGGATGATGGAAGCGTTTGGTTCTATGCAAATGTTCCTGATAGCTCATTCCTGGTTCAATACACCGGGCAAAAGGCATTTTTATATACTTTCCCCGGCTATCCTGGCGGCTGCCCCTACCTCCGGGAGATCTGTCACAACGCCAACGGTCATATCTTCTTCAGCGGATTCCGAGGATTAATGGAATACGATAAAACAGGATTCAACCAATACCTGGCTGAAGATACGCCAATAAATGAACTAAGAGCTATCAGCGTTTGCACCGACAGGGGAAACAATATCTGGTTTTCCTTAAATGATGTTAAAAAGGGAGGTGTTGTGAAAACCGATTTGAAAACCTGGCAGTATTTTACTCCTGAAAATACACCCATGCCAAACCGGCTGATCAGAAATATCGAAGTTGATGCAATCAACCGGGTATGGATGACCAATAACGATTATGTCGGCGATGGAGCTATAGTGCAATACAGTCAGGGTACCTGGAAGGTTTATCCGCTTGCATTATATTATATTATAAATCTTACTATCAATACAAGGAATCATGTTTTTGCATTTATCGATTACGGCCTTTCTTCAATAAACTCGCATCCGGAAGGGCCCTTTGTTATGGAATATGATGATAGTGCTTGGAAAAATATTTTAACCTGTGATTCTTTGGTGGCAAAGGATTGTATAAACATATCTTTCGCTGGTATAACATCCGACAGAAATGGAAATATCTGGATCGTCCTCATTGGGCACGAGACATCTGACACATACACCCTTTACCGGTATGATGGAGTCAGATGGTTGAAAATTAAAAATTTAAACTGTACCGTTTTTTGCATGGAAGAATACCCGGATGGATCGATTTGGCTGGGCACTTCGGGGGGAATAATCAAATTCAAACCGGCTTCAACAATAATGTGACCGGACGCTTGCCTAAAAATTTTTTCTGTTACCATTTCAAGGATACTGGCTAATAGGCCTTTATATCCTGCATTTCTCAATGCGGGTCATGCCCGGCACATAAATTCTCAAATAAAAGTATTGACAGTTTCCGGTCAGAAAATGTGATAGCTCATTATTTGATGAATGAAACTTACGAGTACCGAGGGATAGATAACGATAGTGAAGAAAATACCGAACAGAGCACCGTAGATATGAGCATCATGATTTACATTATCCGCCATTCGTTTTCCTTCATAATAGGAATAAAGCAGGTATAAGAAACCGAAGATGAAGCCGGGAATTCCGATCGGAATAAAAATAATACTGATCTTATTCACCGGATTGAATAATATACTACTGAACAATACAGCACTTACTGCCCCTGAAGCCCCGAGACTGTTATAGGCCGGAAAGTTCCTGTATTTAATATAGGAAGGAATGTCGGCTATTACCATTCCGGCGAAGTAAAGGACCAGGAAATAAATATATCCGCTGTTGCCATAAAATACCCTGAAGATCTGTTCGACCACCGTGCCGAAATAATACAGGGTTATCATATTGAATAACAGGTGAATATAATCGTGATGGACCAGGCCGGATGAGATAAAGCGGTAATATTCCCGGTTATGTTTTACGCGATAAGGATTCATCATCCAGCGTGACATCCGCTCTGTATTGTTCCAGGCTACTATGCTTACAATTACAGTAATGGCGATCAACAGGATGGTAAGTGTCATTTCTATTTATTTTTCACGATGGATCAGTTCACCGACATATTCTTTAAGATCGGTTTTTTTCGGCTGCGGAACATCCAGCTCCTGGAAGGCGGCGAAGCCTCGTTTAAAATATTCATCTATCTCTTCCAACGTCATTTGGCGAACCTCAAGTTTATCGAATATTTCCGTGACCGATTTGATTTTCTCGTCATTTTGAAATTGCTTGCGAGATAGCCAGCGATTAAGTTCTTCTTTTAATTCACCATCTGCCAGTTCAACCGCTTTTGTAAGCAAGTAGGTTTTTTTATTGGAGATAATATCACCTCCCAATTGCTTACCGAAACCCGCATTGCCCGGGTAAACATCCAGCAGGTCATCCATCAATTGGAAGCCAATGCCGACATTCAATCCGAATTCTTTCAGAAGGCATACTTGCTTTTCCCCCGCTCCGGCCACAAAAGCACCCAATTCAAGACTGAAACCTATCAATGCCGCAGTCTTGAGCTTGATCATTTCAATATAGTGGTCTTCCGTTATTGGCCCTGAGGTTTCATAATTCATATCCAGTTGCTGGCCTTCGCAAACCCGGGCGGCACAATCATTGAATCTCCGGATCACATCAGTTAACAGTGAGGGTGCTATATTAAGAAAAAGATCATAAGTCCTTACCAACATAACATCGCCGGACAAAATAGCAGTATTAATATCCCACTTTTCATGCACGGTCGGCTTTCCCCTACGTATGGGGGCCTGGTCCATGACATCATCATGCATCAGGGTGAAATTATGAAATGTCTCAATTGCTATAGCCGGGTCAAGGATGGGCGATATACTTCCTTCGCAGAACAATTCATAGGAGAGTAAGGCCAGTAAGGGTCGCAATCTTTTGCCTCCCAAACCCATAATATAATCTATCGGATCATATAGATTGTCCGGGGTATTTCCGAAATTGAGCTGGCTGATCCTATCGTTAATAATATTCAGTAACTCCTTTGGCCTATTCATTATCATCGGAAAGTTC
>CAYNCU010000066.1:0-270 GCA_964395765.1 uncultured Roseivirgaceae bacterium
CTACCCAGCATAACAATATAAATAAAGGGCCTCGCAACCGGGGTAATATCGGTATTTTAATCTTCAATGAATATCAGGCGCCAGGGTAACGGGTTATAGTCATGTGAACGAATAATAAACCATAAAGTAAACAAAAAAATGTCGTTTAATATATGAATTAAAAAATAATGAATTTATACAACTTTAAGAAGCCTGAATACAATTCAAATCATTTCAAAAAGGTCAAATCCTGACTAAAATCATGGGTTGACTGATGATTTAGCTATAAAT